>DAOSMQ010000410.1:0-2878 GCA_035372725.1 Promineifilum sp. (SeqCode) | reverse complement strand
CCCCGGCGCGCGCCGCTACCAAATCGACGTGCGGCCGGCGGGCACAGAAACGTGGACAATGCTCGACCGCCGTCAGGGCAACACGCGCCTGGGCCAACTGGCGCAATGGGACACGGCCGAACTGCCAACCGGGCAGTACGAACTGCGTCTCACGCCGGTCGATCTGAACAACATTCGCCTGACCGATAGCAGCTCCTGCGCCATTACGCTCGGGCTGATCAACGAGAACTGACCGCCACGGCCGCGCTGGCCGTGGCGACGAAATCCGAAATGACCAACGAAACCACCCCTACCTATGCTGCCCAGCTAACGCTAAGCCTCCCCGGCCAGGGGCCATCGGCGACGGTCACAGTCACGCTCGCGCCGGCCGACGCCCTGCCGGTCGAGGGCCGCAGCAAGCCCCTGTCTGAGTGCACCCTGGCCGAATTGCGCGCCTACGCCAGCGAACTGGAAGCCGATGCCTGGGATGCCTACGACGCCATTACCCTCCACCAACTTCAGGAGGAGGCCAAAATCGATATCGTGCTGCGGCCGCTGGACGCCAGTGGCCAGGCCGGCGCAGAGGTAGAAGACTGGCTACAGCAGGCCATCATCCTGCCGCCCGCGCCGGTCGAAGAAACCGAACCGGCCGAGGAACCACCCACAGCCGGCGCGCCCGCGGCCGAGCCTGGGGCAGCCGCAACAGCCCAGGCCGGAGTATCCGCGCCCGAACTGGAGCCTGCGCCCGCCCCCACGCCGCCACAGCCACAGCCAATTGTGGCCCAGGCGGCCGCGGACAGCGCCGCTGTGGTCGAGCCGCCGACCATCATTGCCAGTCAGGCGCGCGTGCGCGTGGCCGGCGGGCGGCTGCCGCTGGCCTATGCCGCCGGCGCGGCCGTAGACATCCTGCTGGACGAGATGCCGCTACGGGCCATGCAGGCCCACGCCCTGAGCAGCCTCGACCGCGAGGTCGCTGGCGTGATGATCGGTCGCCAGCCTGAAAAGCAGCCTGACGGCCGCTACATCGTCCACGTCATTGACAGCATCATTGCCAAGCACACCGTCATGCACGGGGCCAGCGTCACCTATACGCCCGAAAGCTGGCGACATCTCAACGATACCCTGTGGGAGCGCTACCCCGACGAGAGCGCCGTCATGGTCGGCTGGTACCACACCCACCCCGGCTTCGGCATCTTTCTGTCGGGCATGGATCTGTTCATCCACCAGAACTTCTTCACCCAGATCTGGCACGTGGCCTATGTTCTCGACCCGCGGGCCCGCAACAGCGGCTTCTTCTGCTGGAATCGGCAGAAGACGAAGGTCAACCGCTATGACTTCCAGTGGCCCGACTGGGCCGCCGGGTCGTGGTAGCGCGAACCGGTTCCGTATTGGAGCGCCAAAATGATGTATAATCAGACCTCAGGAACGCGAGCGACCCCTGGCCCACAGGCAGCCCGGACGACCGAGACACACGACCAGCTCGCCGCTTCCAGGTTTCGAGTTATGGACGAGCAAGAGCATCCGCCCATCCGCATTACGGAGCACGACATCTCTGAGGCCAACCAACTGAGCCTCTCCTGTCCCATTTGCGGCAACGCGGTGGAGAACAACACCGACGGCGAGGCGCTGGTGCCCGTTGTCTGCGACAAGTGCGGCACGCTTTACCATCGGGCCTGCTGGGAAGGCAGCGGCGGTAAATGCGCCGTGCTGGGCTGCGGCAGTGTCAAGTTTCATATCTACGGCAAGGACACCCGGCCGGTGCTGAAGGTCAAGTACACCGACCTGCCGGCGTCGTCGGCCAACGGCCGCGCCGTCCCCAGCCCCCAGACGCGCCGTCTGAAGGAAGAGCAGCGCCGCCAGGTGCAGCGCATGACCCTCTTCCAGCGCTTCTGGAAGTGGCTGCTCGACCAGATTCGCATTAACCCCTAGACACCAGACCCGACGGATTCGGGCGAAACCGTCGGGTCGCTCATCATGATCCGTCCGCACCACCTCGGCGACCAATCCACCTTTCTGGGGCAGAACTGCGCCCTGTGTAAACAGGAGTTCGAGGCCGGCGACGACATCGTTATTTGCCCGGAGGATGGCAGCCGCCACCACGTCCATTGCTGGCAGGCCAACCACAACCACTGCACCGCTTACGGTTGCCGTGGCCAGGGGAGCGTCGGCGCGCCCGCGCCCGATCTGACCTTCCAGCCGGCGACGGAGCAGACGCCAGTGGCCGACGCGCAGCCGGAGGAAGAGCCGGCCCGCCCACCGTCGCGGCCGCGCATTGTGCCCATCATGCCGCCGCCCCCACGTGCCCGCCCGACGGCCGCCCGCCCCATTCCCAACGCGCCCGGCTCCAAAGTCCGCACGCTGCCGGCGGGCAGCTTCGGCTGTGTCCGCGGCTGTTTCATCGCCGTCCTGCTGCTGGTCGTCGTTCTCGTGGCCCTGGCCTGCGCGGGGGCATGGTTCTTCACGGTGCGCACGACGCCCGCGCCGGCCAGCGCAATCCTGCCGCTGCTGACCGGGCTGGCAGCGCTGCCTTTTCGCCTTTCCTGACCCCACTCCACAATCTTACAAAGGAGACGATTTCCGGTGAATGCCTATCAAACCCTCCTTGACCGTGTTCACGAACTGAACGATCTCGGCAAAGCCAATGCTCTGCTGAGCTGGGACCGCGAAGTGAACATGCCCCGTGCCGGCACGCCCGAGCGCATCGCCCAGATGACCACCCTTAGCAGCCTGATCCACCGCCTGAGCACGTCGGACGAGATGGGCGAACTGATCGAACGGGCCGCGGCGGAGATCGACGGCGCGGACTATGACAGCGACGAGGCCGCCCTCATCCGCCTGTTGCGCCGCAACTACGCCGACGAGCGCAAGCTGCCGGCCGACTACGTGGCCCGCGCGGCCG
>DAOSMQ010000409.1:0-2879 GCA_035372725.1 Promineifilum sp. (SeqCode) | reverse complement strand
AACTGGAGCAGAGTCAGGCCATAGTTGCCGCCGTTGGTGAACATGGCGATGAGCACCACGGCCGCCGTCGCCGCTCTCCCCAGGCGCAGCAGCCGCGACAGCAGCAAGGCCAGCCCGCCCATCATCAGGATCGTGCCCGCCGCGAAGGCGGCCAGGTGCAGCAACTCGTCGCCGGGCAACTGGCTGGTGACGAGCGAGGAGAAGACCAGGCAAGGGCTTAGGACGTTGAAGACAACGCTGGTGAGGGTGCTGAGATGGACTTCAAACCGCCGCCGCAGCCAGTATCCAAAAGAGGCCACCAGCATGATCGGCAGGATGTTCTGTGTCAGGACGGCGACAAAGACGCTCAATTGGCGCGCGGGTCGATATCGATGGCGAAATCGTCGTTCTCATCTTCGTCCTCATCATCGGGCAGGGCCAGCAGATCGAACTCGCCGCCCATCCAGTCCATCTCCTCGAGGGCTTCGTCGATGGCGTCGTAGAGGTCTTCGTAGGCGGGATCATCGGCCAGCCGGTTCAGCAGCTCGGTGGCGCGTTCGCTGCCGATCTGGCCCAGGGCGTAGACGGCGGCGATGGCGACTTCGACGTCCTCATCGTGCAGCAACTGCTCCAGGCCGTCGATTGCCTCTGGGTTGCCGATGGCGCCGGCGGCGCGGGCCGCTTCGGCGCGAAAGTCGGCCGAGGGACTTTCCATCTCGTCGCTGACGATCGACAGCCAGCGGTCGTCGGCGTTCAGGCCCATGGCAAAGAGGGCGCTGAGCTGCATCTCGTTGGAGCCGTCCTCGTAGGCGTTGCGGATCAGCTCCGGCACGCGGGGATGATTGGCCGAGGCCAGGGCTTCCAGAGCGGCCCGCTTGACTTCCTCGTTGGCCTTCGGCTGCTCATACTCCGCCAGCAGCGCATCGACAATCGGCGTGACCACGCCGGGCGCGATCTGGCCCCACTCGGCCAGCAGCACGTAGTGGGCCAGCGCCCGCGCCGCCGCGGCGCGCACGACAACACTGGGGTCGGTCTGGAGCAGGTTGATGATCGGCCGGATCAGGGCCGGATCAGTGGTATCCCAGACGCCATCGAGCGCGCCCTGGCGCACGCTCGCGTACTTGTCGTCGAACAGATAGGCAAAGACGGGCGTGAAATCGATGAGGGTGTTCTCCTCAGCAATCTCGGCCATATGCCGGACAATGGCCGCCCGGCGCGCCTCGTCCACGCTGGCCCAGGCGCGCTGGAACTGGTTGAACTCTGCCATCTCCATGTCGGACAGGCGGTAAATCAGGTGGACGGGCACGTCGTCGCCGTTGAACAGGGCCGACAGGACAGACGTGAAAGATTGTTGGCGTTGGTTGGTCATGAATGGGTTACCAGCCGAGCGCTATTGCAGCGGCACAATGGGATTAAAGATGTCCTGGAAGATGAGGAAGGCCATCAGCCCCAGGAGCATGAGCATACCGATGAGATGGACCATGCCCTCGCGCTGCGGCTCAATACGCCGGCCGCGAATGGCCTCAATGAGCACAAAGAGAATACGGCCGCCGTCCAGGGCAGGGATAGGCAGCAGGTTCGTCAGGCCGAGGGCGACGCTGATGAACGCGGCCATGATGAGCAGACGGTAGGGATTGCGAGAGACGACCGACGACTCCAGCGCGCCGCCGGCAATCTGGCTAATGCCGATGATGCTGACTGGGCGCGCTTCCTCGGCGGTGATCTCGCGGTTGATGAGCATGGATGGCAGGCGGGCGTAGAGAGTCAGGTATTCGCCGATCGTGCGCAGGGACTGGCCCATCGCCTCGACCGGGCCGACCTGACGCAGCGCCGGGCCGTCACCCAGGCCGATGCCCAGCGCGCCCTCCGTCGCGGCATCATATTCACCCGGCAGGCGCGGCCGGACGTTGATCGTCACTTCTTCCTGCCCGCGCCGCACCAGCAGGTCGATCTGCTGCCCGGCCCGCTCTGAGACCGTGCTGATCAACATGCCCGCGTCGCTGACTTCCTGTCCGTCAACTGCCAGGACAACATCGCCCACGCGCAGATCGCTGCTGGCCGCCGGCGAGGCCGGGTTCACAGCGTCGATCATGACCGACGGCGAGAAAAGCACAGCCAGCCACATGAACAGAATCGCTGTCAGGAAGTTGGCTCCGGCCCCAGCGGCCAGCACGAACAGCCGCGCCCGCTTCGACGCCGACGCCAGGCCGCCGGGCACGTCGGGGTCGTCCTCGCCCGCCGGCCGCACGAAGCCGCCGACCGGAATCCAGTTGAGCGAGTAGATCGTGCCGTTGCGCTCGGCCAGCTTAACCGCCCGCGGCGGCAAGCCAAAGCCAAATTCCTCGACGCGGATTTTGCTCAGTTTGGCGGCGAAGAAGTGGCCACCCTCGTGGATGATGACAATGGGCGTCAGGACAATCAGAAACCCGGCGATCCACCACAGTAAGTTTGGATTCAACATTCGCTTTGTCCCCGCGTTCGCGCGGCCCAGGTGAAGGCGCTATATGGCCAGGTACCGCTGACAGGCCAGCCAAGACGATCGCGTCAAGAAAGAATTATATTCCCTGGTGGCCCGCCATCCAAGACCGCGCCGCAGATCTAACATCACTCTCACCACTTTCACGCCCGCCGCCTTGACAACCCCCTGCCCCGCCGCTATGCTCTACCACAACAACCGAATAGCGGACGGTGGCCCTGCTCTGGTCGGCCGTCCGAGGGGCGAGACAGCGCATGACCCACCGCGGCGACAACGCCGGTGGGTGACGAGGTGGAGGTTCCCCGCGGCGACGCGGGGCCAAGCCGGCCACAGCCGGCGAAAATCGACAGTTCAGCGGATGCCTCCCAGGGGTGACCACCCTCTGAGCTTTGGCCCCTTCAAGTGAGTCTGGCGAAAAACGGCG
>DAOSMQ010000408.1:0-2914 GCA_035372725.1 Promineifilum sp. (SeqCode) | reverse complement strand
CCGCTCGCCGTCGTAGGCCCCCAGGCAAAACGGGCCGGGGACACACTCGGCATAGTGCCGCAGTTCATCGGCGTGATAGGGAAAGCCGAATTCGCGCGGGGCGGGCAGCGGTTCCAGCGTCAGCCGCAGGGTCGTCTCGGCATCGCTCTCGGTGCGGGCGACGCGGTAGATGGCCACGGCAGTATAGCCGCTGGCCAGAGCAACGAAGCCAGCGGGGTCGAAGTGGGACAGGGGACGAATGGCAATCATGACGGTCTTCCGGCGCGGCTGATCTCGGCCGCATAGGGATTATGGCAGCATCCTGGCAGGCGGCCAAGTTGAGGGCCAGGCCCTGTCGCTTCCTGCCCCTCGCTTGCCCAGAACGCCCCCCTCTGCTACAACCATCGCAACCGGGGGCCACGGCCGCCGTATTGCTGGTGGAACCACTATGAACATCAATCGCCCCATCGTCCTCCGCGCCTTGCTCCTTGCCCTTGTCTTGCCGCTGCTGCTGGCCTTGCCCGGCCGCGCCACCGCCCAGGACGCCGCCGGCGCGTTCGTGCCCGCGCCGTGCATGTTCACGCTAGACCTGGGCGTGACCAAGCCCAGCGGCGAGAAGCTGGGCTTCACGTGCGGCTACGTCGTCGTGCCCGTGCGCCACGCCGCGCCCGACGGCCCGACGCTGCGCCTGCCCGTGGCTGTCCGCCGCGCCACGGGCAGCCCGTCCGACCCGCTCATCCTGGCCCAGGGCGGTCCCGGCGGCGACGCTTTCGAGGTCTTCTCGATCCTCGTGCCGTCCTCCTCAGTGGCCGCCAGCCGCGACATCATCATCTTCAACCAGCGCGGCACGCCCTACGCCGAGCCGGAACTCACCTGTCCGGAGACCGACGCCGTCCTGGCCGACATCCTTGCCGCCGACACCGACGCGGGCGAGCAGCTCTACGAGGACGCCCTGGCCGCCTGCCACGCCCGCCTGCTGGCCGAGGGCATCGACCTGTCAGCCTTCAACAGCCTGGAGAACGCCGCCGACGTGCCCATGATCGCCCACGCGCTGGGCTATGAGGAGTACAACTTCTACGGCGTGTCCTATGGCACCCTGCTGGGCCTGCACCTGATGCGCACCCACCCCGAAGGGCTGCGCAGCGTCATCCTCGACAGCGTTGTTTCCACCGACATCAACTTCATTGCCGAGTCCGCGGCCAGTGAGGATCGCGTCTTTGGCCAGGTCTTCGCCGCCTGCGCCGCCAACCCGACCTGCGCGGCCGAATACCCCAACCTCGAAGAGCGCTTCTACGCCGTCCTGGCCCAGTTCGACGCCCACCCCGTCACCCTGACGTTGACCGACCCGGACACCGGCCGCGACTACCCGACTTACCTCGACGGCCGTGGCCTGCGCAGCGTGCTCTGGCAACTGCTCTACGTGGCCAGGATGGCCGCCGTCATACCCAAGCTCGTCACTGACCTGGAAGCGGGCGACCTGCGCTATCTGCAAGCCATGTGGCCGCTGTTGGTCTTCGACCAGCTCGTAGCCGAGGGGATGTACTACTCGGTCGTCTGTGCCGAAGACGCCGACGTTGACCCCGCCGCCGTGCCGTTGAACAACCTGCGGCCGGAGATCGCCGCCACGGCCAGGGACGAGCTGCAAAGCTTTGTCGAAACCTGCGCCCTGTGGCACGTCGAACAACTGCCGCCGTCGGTCGATGCGCCCGTCGTCACCGACATTCCCACGCTGCTCCTCTCCGGCCGCTTCGACCCGGTGACACCGCCCATCTTCGCCCAGGCCGCCGCCGCCGGCCTGAGCCACGCCACCGTGATCTTTCACCCAACGGCCGCGCACGGCGTCGCCTTCCAGGATGCCTGCGTCAACGACATCATGGTTCGCTTCCTGGACAACCCCGACCTGGTTCCCGACAGCAGTTGCCTGCAAACCGTTAGCACGCTGAACTTCGTCCCCCCGAACGCGCCCACCTTCCCGCCGCTGGCCGGAGTGAACAGCCTTAAGCCGCGCACGCTGATCGTCTTTGGGCTGGCGGCCGTCCTCGTGCTGCTGCTGGCGTCGGCCTTCGTCGTCTGGCCGCTCGTCTACATCGTCCGCGCCTTTGGCGAGAAGCGCGCCGAGCGCGCGCCGGCGGCCCGCCGCCTGCGCTGGCTCAGTCGCGGGCTAATGCTCGCCTTTGCCGCCGTGGCCGTCGTCCTGGGGCTGGGGCTGCTGGTGGCCATCGTCGCCTCGCTGGCCGACCTGACACTGGCCACGGGCCTGGCCTTGCCGCCGGCCGCCGCGCCGCTGCTGTGGCTGCCGCTGGCGCTGTTGCTATTGGCCGTGGGCATCGTCGTCGTCGCCGCCCTCCTCTGGCGGCAACGCGACAGCGGCTCCACCGCCGGCAAAGCCTACTACACCGTCCTGGCCCTCTGCGCCGTCGCTCTGGTCATCCTGCTCGCCAGCCAGGGGCTATTACTACCACCGCTATAGCGCTATGCACCTGTACCTCATTCGCCACGCCCAATCGGCCAACAACCACGCCTACGCCACCGGCGGCGAGCGCCAGCCCGACCCGCCGCTGACCGAGCTGGGCCATCGCCAGGCCCGCGCCCTGGCCGACTACCTGCGCCAGCAGCCGGACAGCGCTCGCACTGCCTATGCCGAGCGGCACGGCCGTGGCGGCATCGTCCTCACCCACCTCTACACCAGCCTGATGCTGCGCGCCGTCACCACCGCCGCCTACATTGCCGAGGCCACCGGCCTGCCCCTCCACGCCTGGACGGAGATTCACGAGATCGGCGGCCTGCACGGCATTGCCCCGGAGACGGGCGAGGTCGTCGGCGTGCCCGGGCCGGGCCGGGCCTACTTCGCCGCCGAGCATCCCACTCTGATCTTGCCCGACACGCTGACCGACGCGGGCTGGTGGAACCGGGACAAGGAACCGCGCGAGGAGTG
>DAOSMQ010000407.1:0-2922 GCA_035372725.1 Promineifilum sp. (SeqCode) | reverse complement strand
GGCCGCGGCCAGGTCTGGGGCATACGTCGGGTTGCCCACTTCGTCGGTGACGACACGCACGGTGCCCGTCTCGCGGGCGCGCCGCAGGATGGCGTGGATGAAGTTACGCCCGCCGGGCGCATAGAGCCAGGCCGTGCGGACGATGTAGGCGCGGGGCAACAGGGCGCGGACGTGCGCCTCGGCGGCGGCCTTGGAGCGGCCATAGGGGTTGCGCGGCGCCAGGGGCATCCACTCCTCATAGCCGCCTGGCTCGTCACCGGCGAAGACCTCGTTGGTGCTGATGTGAACCAGGGCCGTGCCGGCGCTCTGGCAGGCCAGGGCGACGTTCTGCGTGCCGTAAGCATTGACCTGATAGGCCAACTCCGGGTTGCGCGCGCAGCCGTCTACGTCGGTGTAGGCCGCACAGTGGACGACAAGCTCCGGCCTGGCCGCGGCGAAGGCAGCCGCCAGCGCCGCGCGGTTGGTAATGTCTACGGCGGGCAGGTCGATGAGGGTCAGTTCGTGGTCGGCCAGCGTTTGCTGTAGGGCGACGCCGAGTTGGCCGTTGGCTCCGGTAATCAGGATGCGCATGTGACGCTAATTGTGTGCCGCGCGCCGGTTCTTGTCAATTGGTCGCCAGCCTTTCGCTTGACAGCGCTTCGCTTCCCCTTGATACTCCTGTCGGGCGCTCTTCCGCGCCGCCAACGCATGATGCGCATCGACGTCCTGACCCTCTTCCCCGCCATGTTCTCGGCCTATCTGGACGAGAGTATCCTGCGACGCGCCCAGACCGCGGGGCTGATTGCCATCGGCGTCCACAACATCCGCGACCACGCTGCCGGCCGCCACCGCGTGACCGATGAGCCACCTTTTGGCGGCGGCGGCGGCATGGTGCTGAAGCCGGAGCCGCTCTTCGCCGCGGCCGAGGCCATCATTGGCGGGACCTCGCCGGGGCCGCGGCGCATCCTGCTGTCGCCTCAGGGGCGATCGCTGACCCAGGCGCTGGCCACCGAGTTGGCCGGGGAAGCGTGGCTGTTGCTGCTGTGCGGCCGGTATGAGGGCGTTGATGAGCGTGTGCGCCAACATCTGGTCGATGACGAGGTCTCCATCGGCGACTACGTTCTGACTGGCGGCGAACTGGCCGCCCTGGTGCTCATCGACGCCGTAGCCCGCCACGTGCCTGGCGTCCTGGGCCATGAACACGCCGCCGTGCGTGACAGCTTTGCTATGGGCCTGCTGGAAGGGCCGCATTACACGCACCCGGTGTCATTTCGCGGTTGGGACGTGCCGGCCGTGTTGCGTTCCGGCCATGCCGGGCGCATCGACCGTTGGCGGCGTGAGGCCGCGCTGCGGCGGACGTGGCAGCGCCGGCCTGACCTGCTGCTGGCCGCCGACCTCGACGAGGCCGACCGGCGCTTTCTGATGATCTTGGCCCGGGAGACAGTGGAACCGAACGATGAACGCACGACGAGTGAATGAATCACGGGTGACCTTTACCCAGCCGATGGGCATCGACGCAGCCAACGCCCTCGGCAACGTCCACGGCGGCATTATCATGAAGATTTGTGACGAAGCGGGGGCGTATGCGGCCATGAAGCACGCCCGCCGGCCGGTCGTCACTGTCTCGGTCGATTCGATGAGCTTTCATTCGGCGGTCAACATTGGCAACCTGCTGACGGTCAACGCTGAAGTCACCTGGGTGGGGCGCTCGTCGATGGAAACGCGCATTCTGGTGACGGCCGAGGAGTTGATGTCCGGCCGGGTGACCCACACCAACACCGCCTACTTCGTCTACGTCGCTCTGGATGAGCGCGGCCGTCCGGCCGAAGTGCCGCCCCTGCTCCTGGAGACCGACGAGGAGCGCCGGCACTTCGAGGAAGCGGCGCAACGACAAGCGCGGCGTCTGGAGCGCCGCGGCGACGAGCGCGCCGCCGGTCGCTAGGCAACGCGGCCCATGGACACCACCCCTGCCGGCCACTTTCCTCGGCTGACCCGCCGCGACGGGCTGGCTCTGGGGCTGACGGCCATCTTCATCGCCTATTTTCTGGTCTGGCTGCCGGGGCCGGGCGCGGGCCTGAGCCTCATCGGCGTCGAGTTGGGCGAGTGGATCAAGTTCCTGGGCGTCGGCGGAGGCCGGAACTGGTTCTATGTGCCCCCCATCACTTTGGGTTTGCTGCTGACCCTATGGACCGCGACCTGGCCCAACAGGCGGGCGCGCACCTGGCTGGCGCGCGGGCTGGCCGTGGCTGTGGCCCTGCTGGCCTTCCCGGCCGTCGCCGCCATCACTTCAGAGCCGCCCAGTGAGTGGTTGCTGCGGCTGGTGCTGATTGGGGCGGTGGCCGCGGTTGCGGTGCTGGCGGCGCTCCTGGCCGCGCGGCCCAAACTGGCGGCGTGGGTGTGGCTGGGGATGGGCGCGGTGGCTGTCGCCGGCGCGGTTGGGCCAACGGCGCAGTATCTGGCAGTGCGGCCGGTCATCGCCGGCGCGTTGATGCAGCCGTTGGGCATTGGCGCGGGGGTGTGGTTCAATGCACTGGGGCACGCGCTGGTGGCCGTCGTGGGTTTGGCCGCCTTCCGGGCCGCGCGGCAAAAAAAGTGACAGCCTTCCATCTGTCCATCAGGGAAGGCTGTCAGCATTTGTGAAGCGAAAAGCAGCCGCAGCTGTGGTGTTGACGGGTGATGCTATTAGGAGCGCATCCGGCTATTGATGTAGTAAACGGCTTCCCCAACGGTGGTGATCTTCTGGGCTTCTTCATCCGAGATCTCACCGGCGAATTCCTTCTCGAACTCCATGATTAGCTCGACCAAGTCGAGCGAATCCGCCTCCAGATCTTCGCGAAAGCGCGCGTCTATAACCACCTGGTCTTCATCTACGCCCAGCAGGTCGACGATGATCGCCCGCACTCTCTCTTCCGTGTCATTCATTGACTGCCTCTCCTTCAATGT
>DAOSMQ010000406.1:0-2937 GCA_035372725.1 Promineifilum sp. (SeqCode) | reverse complement strand
CGCACAGTCGCGCCCGTTAGCGCCAGGCGGCCGGCGTAACTATAAACCCCGCCCCCCTGCCCCGCCCCGGCGTCGTTGCCGCTGAGGGTGCTGGTCTGCAACGCCAGCTCGGCATCGTAGGCGTAGATGGCCCCGCCCTTGTCGCTGTCGTTGTCGCGCAGGGTCGAATTCGTAATCGTCGCCGCGCCGCCATTGACGGCCAGCGCGCCGCCCCGCGCGGCTTTGTTGCCGCTAAGCGTGCAGTTGGTCAGCGTCAGCGTGCTGTCGATGGCATAGACCGCGCCGCCATAATAGTCGCCGGCCTGGCCGCCTTGCAGCGTCACGTGGTCGAGCGTCAGGTCAGCCCCGGAGGCGGCCAGAAAGCGAAGCTCGTCGCCGCCCGTCCGTTGCAGCGTCGAGCCGTTGCCGCTGATGGTGATGGTCGAGGTGATCAGCGGCAGGGCGGTGTAGCCGTAGTCATAGCTGGTATAGTCGGTCAGGGTGAACGCGCCGCCGGCCGGCAGGGCAACGATGTCGGCCCCGGCGGGGTTGCCGGCGGCGCAGTCATCATGGCCCGCTTCGTCGCCGCGGCCGTCGGTCGTGTCGTTGGCGTTGTCGATGGCCTCGACGAGGCTGCACAGGCCATTATCATCTAGATCGACCTCGCCGTTGGCCACCGTGATGATGACCGCGGGCGCGGCGGCAAGGGGGGCGAGCCGCGGCGCGCCGCCGAGGGCCAGCAGCAGCGCCGCCGCGGCCAGCGATAGCCGCGCGCGCCGCAGCCGCTGCCGCAGGTGGCGTGGCAGGGCACGCAGGTGGGCATAGACGGCCGCCCAGCGTGGCGCTAACTGCGGATCATGGGCAAGGCGGGCGGTCAGAGCGGGTGAGAGGGGCGATCGGTTCATGACGATTCTCCTTGCAGGCGGGCGCGGCTTGCGCCCGCGCCGTGGCTCTGGCAACAGTATACACCAGCGGCGCGAGGGCAATCAATCGGCCGGGGCGGCGGGCCACGGCAAGGTTAAAGGCGCGCCGACCTGTCAGGTGGGCGGCCACGCCTGCGACGGCCACCTGTCAGGTCAATAGTCGCCAGACGACTCTGGCAAAGCCCTGGGCCGGAAAGCAAGAATGGCCCATTGGGCAGCCAGTGGGCTATAATGGTGGTAGACACCGCGGCGAACAGGACGCACTCGATGAGCGATCCGCAGCAGAGTCCTCGGGCGGCCGGCGCGGCCGGCGAGGACAGGAGCCAGAGCGAAATCACCACGCTCCTCCGCTTGGCCCTCAAAGCGGCCGGCCTGGGCACAACGATCACGGATAACCTCCGCGGCGCGTTCGTGACCATCGACAGCACCACGGCCGAAATCGCCGGCCTGCCGCCCGGCACAACCACGCTGCCGCCCCGCCGCTGGCTGGAACTGATCCACCCCGACGACCGCGCGGCCGTCATGGCCCTGACCGAGCAACTGCGGCCCGACGGCGGCGCGTTCACGGCCACGTTCCGCCTCGTGCGGCCCGACGGCGCGACGCGCTGGGTGCGCACCGCCGGCGCGGCCATCTTCAGCCCCGACGGCCGCGTGCCCTTCGCCGCGCTGATGACGGACATCACCGACCACACCGGTGACGACACGCCGCCACTGGTCAATCTGGAGGCGCGTGTCCGCGAACGTACCGCCCAACTGGAAGCAGCCAACACGTCGCTCGTTGCCGCCCGCGATCGCTTCCGCACGCTCTTCCATAGCAACCCCATTCCCAGCGTCATCTACAGCCCAGCCGAGGACCGCGTCGTGGACGCCAACACCGCCTTCCTGGGCTTCTTTGGTCTGCCAGCCGAGCGCGTGGTCGGCCGGGCGGGCGACGACCTCGACATCCTCCTCGACGGCTCCAACCGCCGCGGCATCGTCGCCGCCATGCCCCCCGGCAGCGGCCTGCAGAACGTCGAAATCGCCCTACCCAACCGGGGCGGCGAGCCGCGCATCGTCCTGGCGTCGCTGGAACCCCTGGAGCTGGCCAGTGGCCCGTGTATTCTGGCCGGCCTGGTGGACATTACCGCTCTCAAGCAGGCCGAGACCCAGGTACGGCAGATGGCTTCGCAACTCTCGCTGGCAGAGCAGACCGAGCGGTTGCGCATCGCCGCCATCTTGTATGATGACCTGCAACAGCGCCTCTACGCCCTGCAAGTGCGCCTGGCGGCAACGGTGGCCCAGGCAGTGCGCCGCGACTACAACGCCGCCATGGCCGAGGCCGAGCAGACGCGCCTGCTGCTGGACGAGGCGCTGGCCATGACCCGCAACCTGTCAGTGGACATCAGCCCGCCCATCCTGCAAGGCGAGAGCCTCTACCATGCTCTGCTCTGGCTCAGCTCGCGCCTGCTGGAGCAGTACGGGGTTCACGTCAACGTGCAGCTACTATCCCCCTGGCGGCTACTGCCGGCCGGTTTGCGCGTGGCCCTGTTCCAGATCGTCCGCGAATTGCTCTTCAACGTCGGCAAACACGCCGGCGTCGACACGGCCACGGTCATGCTGGCCCAGGAGGACGCCCGCGTGACGCTCATCATCACTGACACGGGCGCTGGCTTCGACCCGACGGCGATGAAAAGACCGGGCGGCCTCTACCAGATGCGCCGGCGCATCGAGCTACTCGGCGGAGAAATGAACCTCGCCTCGCGCCCCGGCGCGGGCACAACTGTCACGCTCATCGTACCAGTCAACATCGAGGAATTGGGCGAAAATGATCAACGTCTTTCTGGTTGAGGACAATCGCTTCGTCGCCGACGCGGTCGACGGACTACTGAACACCTACGACAACATCCAGTTGGTCGGCGTGGCCACCACCGGCGAAGAAGCCCTGACTACGCTGCCGCCCACAGGCGTCGACATCGCCCTGATCGACCTGGCCCTGCCGGGCATGAACGGCATCGACGTGATCGCCGCCCTGCGCCAGTCGCAGCCGGCGCTGCCC
>DAOSMQ010000405.1:0-2949 GCA_035372725.1 Promineifilum sp. (SeqCode) | reverse complement strand
GCTGTCGAAGAGAGAGGAAAAACCGAATGAACCGCGCCGTCCGCATCCTGCTAATCATCGTTGGCGTTCTGGCCGTCCTGGCCCTTGTCCTGTTTGCCGGCGGCATGGCCGTCGCCCGCAGCCCCTTCCCCGATACCGACGGCGAGAAGGCGCTCGAACTGCCCGCGGCCTGCGAGACGGCCGGCGAGGGCGAAGAGGCGGCCCTCTGCGTCGCCCTGACCGGCCACGGCCTGACCGCGCCCGTCCACATCTACCGCGACGAGCACGGCATCGCCAACATCTACGCCGAGAACGCCGCCGACCTCTTTTTCGCCCAGGGCTACGTTCATGCCCAGGATCGCATGTGGCAGATGGAGTTCTGGCGTCACATCGCCATGGGGCGCGTCTCGGAGATCGTCGGCGAGCCGGGGCTGGAGAACGACAAGTTCATCCGCACCAGCGGCTGGAACCGCATCGCCGCGGCCAACCTGGCCTATTATGAGCAGGAATTGCCGGAGGCGATGGCCGCGCTGGAAGCATACAGCGCCGGCGTCAACGCCTATCTGGTCGAGAACAAGGACGACATCGCCATCAGCCAGCGCATTCTCGGCCTCGTCGGCGAGCCGTGGACGATTGAGCCGTGGGAGCCGCTCCACTCCATCGGCTGGGGTGTGGTCATGGGCTGGGACCTGGGCGGCAACTGGGACGACGAGCTAACCCGCGCCCGGCTCTACGCCGCCATTGGCCAGGAAGCCACGGACGAACTCGTGCCCGGCTACCCCTATGACACCCGCCCGGTCATCGCCCCGACGGGCCTGCTCGTCTCGGCCGCGAACACGACCAGCGGCGCGTCGCCGGCTGTCGCTGCGGTCGATTGGACGCAGGTCTCCACGCAACTCATTGGCCAACCGCCGGCGGCGCTGGGCGACGGCCCCTTCCTGGGCAGCAACAACTGGGTCGTCTCCGGCGAGCACACCGCCTCCGGCCTGCCCCTGCTGGCCAACGATCCCCACCTGGGCATCCAGATGCCGTCGATCTGGTACCAGGTCGGCCTGCACGCGCCCGGCTGGGACGTGACCGGCTTCAGCTTCGCCGGCATCCCCGGCGTCATCATCGGCCACAACGACCGCATTGCCTGGGGCGTCACCAACGTCGGCCCGGACGTGCAAGACCTCTACATCGAGAAGATCAACCCCGACAACCCCAACCAGTACGAGTACATGGGCGAGTGGCGCGACATGAACCTCATCGAGGAAGTCATCAAGGTCAACGGCGGTGAGGATGTCACCCTGACCGTGCGCGAGACCCAGCACGGGCCGATCATCAGCGACGTGCTCGAAGACCAGCCCGATGTCCTGGCGATGCGCTGGACGGCCAACAACGGCCCGTCGCGCATCTTGCAGTCGGCGCTGTTGCTCAACCAGGCCCAGAACATCGATGACTTCCGCGAAGCCCTGCGCTATTGGGACATCCCGTCGCAAAACTTCGTCTATGCCGACGTGGATGGCAACATCGCCTACCAGACGCCTAGCCTCATCCCCATCCGCGCCAACGGCCAGGGCATGGTGCCCGTGCCCGGCTGGACGGGCGAGTATGAGTGGCAGGGCTACATCCCCTACGAAGAACTGCCCGCCCTCCTTAACCCGGAGCAGGGCTATATCGTCACGGCCAACAATGCCGTGGTCGATGAGCAGTACCCCTACTTCATCGCCCGCGATTGGGCCAGCGGCGACCGCGCCCAGCGTATCACCGCCATGATCGACGCAGCCATCGCCGACGGCCCCATCGACGCCGACGACTTCGCTCGCATCCACTTCGACAGCTACTCCACGCGCGCCGAGAGCTACGTGCCCCTGCTGACCGGTCTCGCCTCCGACGACGCTGAGGTGCAGCGGGCACTGGCGTTGCTGCGCGATTGGGACTATCAGGAGCGGCGCGACAGCGTGGCCACGAGCATCTTTGAGATGTTCTACATGCACCTGGTTCGCAACGTCCTCAGCGATGACCTGGGCGAGGAAAATTACCTCGACGGCCACAGCACGATCTACTTCCACCAACTGGCCAACCTGCCCGATGCCCGCTGGTGGGACGACGTGACGACGCCGAAGGTGGAAACGCGCGAGGACATCTTACTACGCTCGTTGAGCGACGGCCTGGCCTGGCTGCACGCCAACCTGGGCGACGACATGGACGGCTGGACGTGGGGCCGGCTGCACACGGCCACCTTCAGCAGCACACCCCTGGGCGAGAGCGGCATTGGCCCCATCGAGTCGCTGGTCAACCGCGGCCCCTTCCCGGCCGACGGCGGCACCGACCTGGTCAACGCCACGAGTTGGCGCTTCACCGAACCGGCGGTCATCACTAGCCACCCGTCCATGCGCATGATCGTTGACCTGAGCGACTTCGACGCCAGCCGCTGGGTCATCCCCACCGGCCAGAGCGGCCACCCGTTTAACGCCCACTACGACGACCAGATCGAGCTGTGGCTCAATGGCGAATACCTGCCCATGCTGTCCAGCCGCGAGGCCATCGAGGCCGCCGCGACCGACCAGTTGGTGCTGCAACCCTGAGCGCAAGGCAAAACCCGATGATCACCATTCCTGTGCAACACGACACCGACGACGCCGATTTCCGGCAGTTGAGTGAGTTCGTCGTCGCCCAGATGCGGGAGCACCAGGTTCCCGGCGTGGCCGTGGGCCTGTGGCACGACGGCCGCGAGCGCCTGGCCGGCTATGGCATCACCAGCGTCGAGAACCCCCTGCCCGTCACGGCCGACACGCTCTTCCAGATCGGCTCGACGACCAAGACCATCACCGGCACAATCGTCATGCGCCTGGTGGAGCAAGGGCTGATCGACCTCGACCGGCCGGTGCGCGACTATCTACCGGAGTTGCGCCTGCGCGACAAGACGGCCGAGGCCACTGTCACCATGCGCCACTTGCTGACCCACATGGGCGGCTGGCTGGGCGA
>DAOSMQ010000404.1:0-2952 GCA_035372725.1 Promineifilum sp. (SeqCode) | reverse complement strand
ATACGCTTGCCTCGGGGGGCTGCATCGGCGGGCAGACGGCCGCTCATTTCACGCTCATAGTTGCGCCTGGAAAGACGACCCGACCCTGGGATCGACGGGCGGGTCTGTAGCGGTGACTGGGAGGGGTAAGCGGCGCGATAAACGTGAGGCCTGGGGATTGGCACCGCCGCGGTTGCCTCTGAAGGGGGCGGGCCGCGCGGCTCGCCCCCGGTGGACGAATAGACAAGAAGACCGGGCGAGTTTTAGCCGCGCGGCCGCCCCGGCTCACTTTACGGCGTGGCTGCCGCGGCTGGCGTTGCCTGAGCCGCTGGCGGCGCGCCCTGCCCCGACGGCATGCTCTGCGCCAACAGCCGGTCGGCCATCGCCTCCACGTCCATGTTGGCCGCCTCGGGCAGCGCTTGCAGCGCCGCGACGACGGCGGCGCGAACGGCGGTCATGTCGCCGCCGTTGGCCGCGACGATGCCGGTCAGCGTCTGGCCATCGTTCATCTGGGCGCGGATGTCGTCGGCGCTCAGGCCGGTGGCCTCGGCCACAGCCGTCACCGCAGCGTCAAATGCCCCGCCGCCCGGCCCGCCCGGCCCAGTGGGCGTTTGGCCCGTCTTGGTTTGCAGCAGGCGGACGACCATGCCGGTCAGCATCCGGCTCTGCATCTCGGCCGGGTCCATGTTCGCCATCGCCGCCTGGCGCGTGGCGATGTCGTCCTCGCTCAGGGCGCCGCCGCTGAAGTCGCTGCCCGCCGGCGGCCCACCGGCGAAGGCGCCGCCCTGTCCGCCGCCTGTCGCTGCGCCCCCGCCCGGCCCGCCGCCGGCAAAGCCACCGCTGCCATCCGCCGGCGGCTGGAAGTTGGAGAAGTCGGGCCGCGTTTGCCCGTCGCCGGAGGTCGCGCCGTCGGTGCTGCCCGGGCCGCCGAACGCCAGCGCGCCGCTCGCCTGCAACGCGGTCAGGCTGCCGGCGGTCAGCTTCATATCGGCAATGGCCTGCACCTGCTCGGCCGTCATGGCCCGCTGAATCTGCTGCACCAGCGCGCTCAGCTCAACCGTCGCCGTCGTGTCGTTGTTGGCCAACGACTGATACGCCTGCCACAGTGGCAGGAGCGTGGCCGCCGGTGGGGGTGCAGGCGGCCAGGGCCAATGGGGTCGGCGTCGCCGAACAGGTCGGCGGCCACGCCCGCGCCCAGGATCGCCACCTTGGCTGTCTGGGCCATGTCCTTCTCGTTGAAGAAGCGGCCGTCGGCGATGGTCACGCGCTGGCGTTGGCCGCCGGACATCTCGTTGGGCATGTGGTTGGCCCGGTCGGCCAGCCCGACGGCCTCCAACGCGGCCATGGCCCGCTCATGGCGCTCGGCCGACGGTGGCGTGCCCGCGCCGCGCTTGTAGACCAGCGGCAGCATGACGTTGCCGACGGCGCTGGTGCGTGACAACAGGTTGAACGACGGGAAGACGAAGCCGATCTGCCGGTTGCGAATGGCTGCAAGCTGCTTGTTGCTCAGACCGCTGACGTCTTGCCCGGCCAGAAAGTAGCGCCCTTCGCTGGGGCGGTCGAGGCAGCCGAGGATGGCAGTTGGGCCGTCGCCAGGGCGTGCTGGGCCGCCGTGTCGTTGACGCGGGCCAGTTCGTCGCCCGCCGCCACCTGGTCGCCGACGCCGACGGCCAGTTCGGTCAACACGCCGCTGGTCGAGAACGCCAGATCGACCTGCCGGGCGGGGATGACTGTGCCCGCGCCAGTGGCCGAGACGGTGATGCTGCCAGTACGCACGATCGAGGTCTCCACCTCGGTGGTGTCCTCCTGGGCCACGGCCGTCTGGCCGTTGCTGTAGACCAAATAGCCGCCGACAATGACCAGCACGGCCACAACGCCGGCGATGATCCCTACTCTACGCTTATTTGCCATGATGCATGCCTCCACGAGTGGTTCTCGCACTCGTCAGTGTAGGCCGCAATTGTTCAGGACTCGTGAAGAAGCTGTTGCCGGCTGGTAAAATGCACACCCGTGGCGCGATTCTCCCGAATCGCGTCTCAGGGCTTTTCCAAAGTCGCCCCAGGCAATGGTCGCTAGACGACTCTAGAGAAGCCCCGAATCGCGTCTGCTGCCCCTTGTGAGACTAGACCATCTGTGCTATACTCACCCATTGCGTGCCCGTCTCGCCCATCCAACCAAACGCTAATGGTACGCCGGCGGGCGCTATGCTAGAATAGCGAGTCGTCTATTGGGGTCGACGCGCGGCGCGTCGGTCGCGCGGAGATGGTGGCCGGGCTTATTCTTCGCGCAGCAGGAAACGGAAGTATGTCGCTCGATAAAATCATTGTGCGCGGCGCGCGCGAACACAATCTCAAGAACATCGACGTAGAAATTCCCCGCGACAAGCTGGTGGTCATCACTGGCCTGTCCGGTTCGGGCAAGTCGTCGCTGGCCTTCGACACGATCTTTGCCGAAGGGCAGCGCCGCTACGTCGAATCGCTGTCGGCCTATGCCCGGCAGTTCCTCGGTCAGATGGAGAAGCCTGACGTCGATAACATCGAGGGCCTCAGCCCGGCCGTCTCCATCGACCAGCGTGGCGTCAGCCACAACCCGCGCTCGACGGTGGGCACGGTCACCGAGATCTACGACTACCTGCGTCTGCTCTTTGCCCGCGTGGGCACGCCCCATTGTCCCGTCTGCGGCCGGCCGGTCATGCCCCAGTCGGCCGAGCAAATCGTCGGCAACGTCCTGGCCATGCCCACGGGTACGCGCATCCAGGTGCTGGCCCCGCTGGTGCAAGACCGCAAGGGCCACCACCAGACTGTCTTCGACGACGTGCGCAAGGCCGGTTTCGTCCGCGTGCGTGTTCACGGTGAAGTGCGCCAGGTGGACGACAAAATCGAGCTAGACCGCTATAAGAACCATACCATTGAGGCTGTCGTCGACCGCCTGGTCATCCGCCACGCCGCCGACGACACCAGCGAAGAGGCCGCC
>DAOSMQ010000403.1:0-2957 GCA_035372725.1 Promineifilum sp. (SeqCode) | reverse complement strand
TGGTCCGTAGCCGGCAGCCGCACGTCGTCACCTTTGCCGATTGGCAGCGGCTCGATGCGCTGGAACTGAGCCGAGGCAAGGAGCAGGGCCGGCCGCGGGTCAAGTTCACCCGCGTGGACGACATGCTGGCGGCATTGGCCCAGTGACGCCCCGACCGACCGCGTGCCCGCGTCGTCGCTGAGACGGGACGGCCGATGGACGAAGTCACGATCTATAGCGACGGCGGGGCCGACCCCAACCCCGGCATCGGCGGCTGGGCGGCCATCCTGCGCGCCGGCGAGCGCGAGCGGGTGCTGACCGGCAGCGATCCCAAGACGACCAATAACCGCATGGAGCTACAGGCAGCCATCGCCGCCCTGGCGGCGCTCAAGCGGCCGTGCCGCGTGTCGTTCCACACCGACTCGCAGTACGTGCGCCGGGGCATCACCGAGGGCGTGGCCAAGTGGAGCGCCGCCGGCTGGGTGAAGAAGAACGGCCAGGCCATCCCCAACGCCGACCTGTGGCGCGCGCTGCAGGGGCAGACGGCCCGCCACGAGATCGTCTGGCACTGGGTGCGGGGGCACAGTGGCGAGCCGGACAATGAGCGGGTCGACCAACTGGCCCGCGAGGCCCGGCTGGCCATCACCCCGCGCATCGACCTCGACGCTGGCGTGCCGCGCCTCTATCTGCGCGCCTCCTGCCACGGCAACCCCGGCCCGGGCACGTGGGCTGTGGCCCTGGAGCAGGACAGCGAGTGGGAGACGAGCGCCGGCAGTGACCCGCGGACGACCAACAACCGCATGGAGTTGCGCGCCGCCATCGAAGGGTTGCTGCTGTTGCCGCCCGGCAGCCCGGCGCAACTCTTCACCACGTCCGACTACCTCTACCAGGGGGCTACTCGCTGGCTGGCGAACTGGAAGCGCGGCGGCTGGCAGAAGAAGGATGGCCAGCCGGTGGCCAACGGCGATCTGTGGCAACTACTGGACGACCTCTCGCGGCACTATCAGGTTCACTGGGTGAACGCCAAGGGGCAGCGGCTGGAGGGGCTGACGCGAGCGGGACAGGCCCTGACGAGCGCATAATGGCTCTAACCTTTAGCGACATGCATTTCCCCTCGCGGCGCGCGCCTGTGGTCGCTGGCAATGGCCTGGTGGCCACAAGCCAGCCGCTGGCGGCGCAGGCCGGACTGGCGGTGCTGCAAGCCGGCGGCAACGCCATTGACGCCGCCGTGGCCACTGTGGCGACGCTGAGTGTCGTCGAACCGTGCTCGACCGGCATCGGTGGCGACGCCTTCGCCCTGATCTGGTCGGCGGCCGAGGGACGGTTGTTCGGGCTGAACGCCAGCGGCCCAGCCCCGGCCGGCCTGACGGCCGACCTGGTGCGCGGCCGGGGCCACACGACCTTCCCGGCCCGCGGTGGCCTGCCCGTGACGGTGCCCGGCGCGTTGCGCGGCTGGCAACTGGCGCTGGAGCGCTTCGGCACGCGCGGGCTGGACACGCTACTGGCCCGGCCCATCGACTATGCCGCCAATGGCTACCCGGTCAGTCCCGGCATCGCCGCCGCCTGGGAGCGCTCAACGGAACTGCTAAAGCGCTTGCCCGATTCGCGGCGCGTCTGGCTGCCCGGCGGGCGCGCGCCGCGGGCGACGGAGCGGTTTCGCAACCCGGAGTTCGCCGCCACATTACGCACGATTGCCGAGCAGGGCTACGATGCCTTCTACACCGGCTCTATGGCCGAGCGCGTTGCCGCGGCCGTGCGCGCCGACGGCGGGGTCATGAGCGCCGGCGACCTATCCGCCTACCGGGCCGAGTGGGTCGAGCCGATCGCCGTACCCTATGGCGACGGCTACGTCTTCCACGAGATTCCGCCCAATGGGCAGGGGCTGGCGGCTCTGTTGGCGCTCAACATCGCCCGCGGCTTTAGCCTGAAAGACATGACCTACGGCTCGGCCGACTACTACCACGTCCTCATCGAGGCCATGAAGCTGGCTTTCGCCGACGCCCACGCCTACATCGGCGACCCACGCCGCGTCGATGTGCCCGTTGGTGGCTTACTGAGCCAGCGCTACGCCCGCGAACGCCGCGCGCTAATTGCCAAAGACCACGCCCTGTTTCCGCAGCCGGGCCGCCCGCCCCGCGACGGCGATACGGTCTATCTGACTGTGGCCGACGCGGCCGGTAACATGGTCAGCTGGATTCAGAGCCTCTATATGGGCTTTGGCAGCGGCATTACCGCGGCGGACACGGGCGTGCAACTCCAGAACCGCGGCGCGAATTTTAGTCTGGAGCGCGGCCACCCCAACGAGGTGGCTCCCGGCCGCCGGCCCTATCACACCATCATCCCCGGCTTCATCACCCGCGACGGCCGGCCGTGGGCCAGCTTCGGCGTCATGGGTGGCTTC
Organism: Promineifilum sp. (SeqCode); assembly: GCA_035372725.1. GTDB lineage: Bacteria > Chloroflexota > Anaerolineae > Promineifilales > Promineifilaceae > Promineifilum. Next base: position 577 of record DAOSMQ010000403.1, on the reverse strand, counting down.
ATGCAGCCGCAGGGGCACTTGCAGGTGGGCGTCAATCTCGTCGATTTCGGCATGGACCCGCAAGCGGCCCTCGACGCGCCGCGCTTTAACTGGCTAGAGGGGCGCGAAGTGGCGCTGGAACCGGGCATTGGCGCGGAGACGCGCGACGCGTTGGCCCACCGCGGGCACGCGCTCTGGCCTCTGGGCGCGGCCGTCCACTATGGCGGCGGGCAGGTGATTCTGCGCGACAACGATAGCGGCGTCCTCATCGGCGGCGCTGAGCCGCGCAACGATGGCGCAGCCGTGGGTTACTGAACGTCGGGGGCACGCTGATGACTCAGGACCTGACCGGTGGGCGGCCACCTGTCAGGTCGGTGCGCCTGGGTACCTTTGGAAAAGCCCTGACTTGATTGGGCAGAGGGCCAGCGAGCGGATATAATGGCCGTCGATTTGGAGAGGTCGCATAGTCCGGTCTAGTGCGCACGATTGGAAATCGTGTACCTCGCAAGGGGTCGCGGGTTCGAATCCCGCCCTCTCCGCCAATTGAAGGACGAACTCATTGGCGAGCCTGGCCAACAGGCTCGCCAATTGCTTTCTC
>DAOSMQ010000402.1:0-2959 GCA_035372725.1 Promineifilum sp. (SeqCode) | reverse complement strand
CTATGCCGGCGTTGGCCCGCGTGGCGGCGGCGGCTTCCTGATGACCCCCGATGCTCGTTGGGACGACGACCGCATCGACACCTGTCTATGCAATCCGGTCGGCCGGCTGACCATGCTGGCCATGTTGACCCGCGTCATGAAAGGCACGCACGTCACCTCCCGCCACGTAACCATGCGCCGCAACCACACAATCACCGCCCGGTCGTCGTCGCCGATGCCCATCTACGTAGACGGCGAGATGTTCGCCTATCCACGCGATGGCGTCCACGAAGTCACCATTACCAGTGTGCCCGCCGCGGTCGAAGTGATGGTCTAACAGGGGAAGCTATGCGAACGCTTGAACAGGCATTGCTGGATCACGACCTCATCGTTCTACGTGTCATTGCCGAATGGCTGGAGCTTGACCTGACGGGGGCCGACAAGGCGCAGTCGGTCAAGCAGCTGGCCGCGGCGCTGATGGCCGTAGACCTGGCCGAAGAGATCGAGGGTCTGGAGCCGGAAGAGGCCGGGGCGTTGGCCGCGCTGGTGCGCGAGGGCGGACGCGCCCCCGTGGCCGTCTTCAGCCGTGCCCACGGCGAGGTGCGGGCCATGGGGCCGGGCCGATTGGAGCGCGAGGAGCCGTGGCTCGACCCCATCAGCCCGGCCGAGGCGCTGTGGTATCGCGGCTTCCTCTACCGCGGCTTCGACCAGACGAGCGAGGGGCTGCTGGAATTCTTCTACCTGCCCCAGGAGTTGCTGGCCAGGCTCCAGCCGTCACCGGCCGCCGCGCCGCGCGAGATGGCCGCCGCGCCAACCCTGACGCCCATCGACCCGCCGGAAGGCACCCGCCCGCCCGTCGATGACGCCGTGGACGACCTGACAACCCTGCTGGCTCTGGCCCAGCGCACCGGTTTGCAACCCGACCGCCTGCCCGACCTGCGCGGCCTGCTGATGAATCCCGACCGCGACCGGCGCTCGCTGTTGCTGACGCTGGCCACGGAGATGTCGCTCCTGCGGCGGGCGGAGGAGTGGCTGCGGCCAACGCGCGCGGCCGTCGACTGGCTCCAGCACAGCCGCGAGGCCCAGTTGCGCGCCCTGGTCGATGCCTGGAGCCGCAGCGTCTGGAATGAGCTGCGCCACACACCAGGGCTGGTGGCTGAGGGGGAGAGTTGGGCCAACGACCCGCTGCTGGCCCGGACGGCGCTGCTGGACGTGTTGCCGGCCGATGACCATTGGTACCGCGTGGCCGATGTTGTCGCCATCGTTCGCCGCCAGGACCCCGACTTCCAGCGGCCGGATGGCAACTATGACACCTGGTACCTGCGCGACGCCGAGACGCGCGAATACCTGAGCGGTTTCGAGACGTGGGAGCGCGTCGAGGGGCGGCTGCTGCCCTTTCTCATTCAGGGGCCGCTCTACTGGCTGGGCATGGCCGAGCTATCGGCGACGACCGACCCGGCGCTGGCAGCCTACCGGCTGGCTCCGCGGGCGCTGGCCTGGCTGGGCGACGAGCCGCCGCCGGCCGACGAGGTGCGCGTGCCTCTGGTCGTCCAGCCGGAAGGCGTGCTGCTGGTGCCCCACAACGCCAGTCGCCTCGATCGCTTCCGCGCGGCGCGGATCGCCGACCCGGAGCCGTTTGTGCCCGGCCGGCCCTATCGCTACCGCATCGTACCCTCGTCGTTGGCCTGGGCGCGCGAACAGGATATTAGCCCGGAGCAGATGCTCGGCTTCCTGGAATCGGCCAGTGGCCGGCCCGTGCCGCCCAGCGTCCGCCGCGGCATCACGCGTTGGGCAGAGCGCGGCGTGGAGGGACGGCTACAATCGGTCGTCGTCTTGCGCGTGGGCGACCCGGCCATCCTGGAGACGCTGCGCACCAACCCCAAGACGCGCGACTTCCTGACCGAGGCATTGGGCGAGCTGGCCGTCGTCGTGCGCGCCGGGCAGTGGGAGGCGTTCCGCCAGGCCGTCGCCGCGTTGGGCCTGCTGCTGGATGTGGAGGCGGGGGAGCCGTAAGAATGCGGGGGAGCAGGGGAGCAGGGGAGAAAAAGGGCGCGGTCTAGAACTTCGCGTCCTTGCGTTAACTTCTGCCGATGACCACTGCCCTACTGACCACTGGACACTGCCCTACTGACCACTGGACACTGCCCTACTGACCACTGGACACTGACCTACTGGTCACTAACTCGCTTCCCCCTCCACAATCAGCCGCTCGCTGCTCTCGGCAAAGGGCGTGCCGGCGTAGCTGCCATGCAGGGCCAACAGCCGGAAGCCGGTCAGGCCGAAGAGGATATCGAACTGGTGGGGGTAGAAGTAGTGGTAGCGCAGCTTCACGCGTGTGCGCTCTGTTCTGGCCCCGCGGTCTGATTCGTAGACCCAGCTAACATCGACGGCCTGCTCGCCGGGAACGGACTCATAGGCGGTATACTGGCGGATGGTTTCGCCAAGCGCGTTGTCGCGCAGCACGTCTTCGAGGATGAAGTCAGGGTCATCGGCCGCGGTCGATAGCGCCAGCGGGTGATCCACGTCGATGAGCAGCCGCGCGCCGGGCCGCAGCAGTGGCCGCACCCGCCGCAGGGTTGTTGCCGCGCTGGTCTCGTCCAGGTGCATGAAGGTGTTGTAGCCGAAGTAGGCCAGCCCGAACGGCGCCGCCGCCGGCAGAGCCAGCGCGCGCACGTCGGCCGGCACCAGCCGCACACGGTCGCGCACCTCTGCCGGCTCGCCCGCCAGCCGCAACTCCGCCCGCGCCAGCATCTCCGGCGAGTTGTCCACCCCGGTGACGGCGTAGCCCGCGCGGGCCAGGGGCACGAGCAAGCGCCCGCTGCCGCAGCCCAATTCCAGCGCCGGGCCGCCCGCCTCGGCCGCGACGCGCAGCAGAAAAGGGATATCTTCGACCAGGGACTGGTGGCTGAGGTCGTAGTAGCGGGCAATGGCGTCGTAGCTGAGGTTCATGGCAGTCATCGGGCTAGGCGGCGTCGCGGTT
>DAOSMQ010000401.1:0-2990 GCA_035372725.1 Promineifilum sp. (SeqCode) | reverse complement strand
AGTGAAGGTGGTCGGGCCACCCCCGGTTGTGGCTGTGTGGCTACCACTGGCGTCGGCCTTGCCCTTCAGCCACAACGAGCAGTGCGTGGTCAGCCTTCGAGCAACAGCTATCCACGACGCCGACAGCGACGATCCGCCCGACACGCTGGTGGCCGACTACACCTGGCGCTTCCGCATTGTCCCCGCACCGGCCGGCGGCATCCTGATCAATGAACTGGATAGCGACACGCCCGGCAGCGACACGGCCGAGTTTGTCGAACTCTACGACGGTGGCGCCGGTGAGACTGATCTGTCCGGGCTGGTGCTGGTCTTTTTCAATGGCACGGACGACCGTGCCTACTTCGCTGCCGATTTGGACGGTGTACGGACGGATGAGGACGGCTACGCCGTTGCCGGCAGCACTGCGTTGGGGGGTGCTCTAACGCTGCCCGCGGCCATGATCCAGAACGGCCCCGACGCGATCGCGCTCTACGAGGGTGACGCCGCCGACTTCCCCAACGGCACGGCCCTGACGACCGCCGGCCTGCGCGACGCCATCGTCTATGGCACGTCCGATCCAACGGACACCGGCCTTCTGGTTCTGCTGGCTGCGGGACAGGCCCAGGTCGATGAAAACGCCCGCGCCGCGGCCGAAGCCGATTCCAGCGGTCGCTGTCCCGATGGGGCCGGCGGACGGCGCTATACGGCGACCTATCGCCAGAACGCGCCGACGCCGGGGAGAGCGAACGACTGCCACGCCGACGTCCCGCCGGCCGTTGCCACGGTCTCGCCGGCCGACGGTGCTGACGGTGTGACCGCGCAAACCCAATTAGAAGTGGTATTCAGTGAAGCGGTGACGCTGGACAACAACTGGTTCAGCATTGTCTGCGATGTCAGCGGCAGCCACGCGGCCGCGTCGGCCGGTGGCCCCACAACTTTCATCCTGACGCCAACGTTGCCCTTCAGCCACGGCGAGCAATGCGCCACCACCCTCCGCGCGGCGGCCGTACATGATGCCGACAGCGACGATCCGCCCGACACGCTGGCGGCCGACTACACCTGGCGCTTCCGCGTTGCTCCCGCCCCGGCCGGCGGCATCCTGATCAATGAACTCGACAGCGACACGTCTGGCAGCGACACAGCCGAATTCGTCGAACTCTACGACGGTGGAACTGGTGGAACTGATCTATCCGGGCTGGTGCTGGTGTTGTTCAATGGCAAGGACGACCGCGCCTACTTCGCCGTCGATTTGGATGGCGCGCGCACGAACGGCGACGGCTACGCGATCATCGGCGGCCCGGCGCTGGGAGGAGTAGCAACGCTACCCGCGGCCGTTATTCAGAACGGCCCCGACGCGGTCGCGCTCTATGAGGGCGACGCCGCCGACTTCCCCAGCGGCACGGCCATTACCACGGCCGGCCTCCGCGACGCCATCGTCTACGGCACGTCCGATCCAACGGACAACGGCCTTCTGGTTCTGCTGGCTGCGGGACAGGCCCAGGTGGACGAGAATGCCCGCGCCGCGGCTGAGAGCGACTCCAGCGGCCGGTGCCCCGATGGCGCTGGCTTACCACGCCAAACCATTGCCTATCTCCAGAACACACCCACGCCTAACGCGCCCAACAACTGCCGTGTCGATGCGCCGCCAGTCATTGAGGCCGTCTCGCCCGCCAATGGGGCCGAACACGTGTCCGCACTGGCACAACTGCGTGTGCAATTTAGCGAACCGGTCGCGCTCGATAGCAACTGGTTCACGATCACCTGTAGCGTCAGCGGCAGCCACGCGGCGGACACAGGTGGCGGCCCGATGACTTTTACGCTCACGCCGGCGCTGCCTTTCGCGGACGCGGAGGAGTGTACCGTCACTCTCGGGGCCACCGCCGTCCACGACGCCGACCCCGACGATCCGCCCGACCACTTGCCAGACAACTACACCTGGCACTTCCGCATCGCCCCGGTCGCCACGGATGGCATCCTCATGAACGAAGTGGATAGTGACACGCCCGGCCAGGACACGGCTGAGTTCATTGAACTCTATGACGGCGGACGCGGCGATACCGACCTCAGCGGCCTCGTCGTCGTCCTCTGGAACGGGCAAGACGACACTGCCTACCAGGCCATCGATCTGGCCGGGCAGCAGACCGACGCGGAAGGCTATTTCGTGCTTGGCAGCGCCACGCTACCGGGGGTCGACTGGCCGTTGGCCGACGCCACGTTGCAAAATGGGCCAGACGCCGTCGCCCTCTACGCCGCCGACGCGACCGCCTTCCCCGACGGCACGCCACTCACCACCGCCGGCCTGCGCGATGCCCTCGTCTATGGCCCCGCCAGCGACCCCGACAACGGCCTGCTGGCCCTACTGGCCGCCGGGCAGCCACAGATAGACGAAAACAGCCGCGGCGAGGCGACCGCCCACGCCCTCCAACGTTGCCCCAACGGCAGCGGCGGCCCGCGCCATAGTGACGGCTACCGCGCCGCCACCCCCAGCCCCGGCACGGCCAACACCTGCCCGCTCGACGCCCCACCGGCCATCAGCGCCGTGTCTCCGGCCGCGGGCGCGACAGCTGTCTCCCTGGACACCACCCTCCTCATCACCTTCACCGAGCCAGTGACCTTCAGCGGCCGCTGGTTCGCCCTCTCCTGCGACGGCCACGAGCAGACAGTGACCACCCTGCCGGGCGAAACACGGGCCACGGTCGTGCCCGGCCCCGCCCTGCCAGCCGGCGCGACCTGTGTGGCCGTCGTCTCTGCCGGAGGCATCGCCGATCAAGACCCGGACGATCCGCCCGACACGATGACCGCCGACACCATCTGGTCATTCGCAACGCTGCCCGCCCCGCCGCCCCTCGTGGCCCGCTTCCACAGCAACAGCCCCGTGTGGATCGCTACCCCCGTCCTCTTCACCAACACCACCACCGGCCCGGGCACGCCCGCGTTCACGTGGGACTTCGGCGACGGCCACGGCTCCACCCTGGCCCACCCCCGCCACACCTACGCCGCCCCCGGCACCT
>DAOSMQ010000400.1:0-3003 GCA_035372725.1 Promineifilum sp. (SeqCode) | reverse complement strand
GGCCGAAAGCGGCGCTCAGGCCGCTAATCGCTTCGAACATAGGAATTCACTCTCTCGGACAAACGTTTGTTGGCCCACAATCTTTGAGCCACCATTTCTATGTTCAATACGCTGCCGGACGCAGATCGTTGCGCTCTTTAGCTCCACGCGGGCGCGTCCGCACTCATCTGGCGTTAATGTGGCTATTGTAGGCCCTGGCCGGTTGTTGTCAAGATGACAAATCGCCGAGTGCGGGCTAAGATGGACGCAATCCTGGCCAACATCTGGCCCCAGAGGGAGCATATGCCCAAACAACCCACTGCTTACCACCGTCCCCGCAGCGTCGATGCGGCCCTCAACTTGCTGCGCCAGCCCAATACCGTGCCCCTGGCTGGCGGCACAGCCCTGCTGGCGACAGAAGAGGGCATCGACGCCGCCGTGGTGGACTTGCAAGACGCCGGCCTGAACAACATCACCTGGGCCGACGATGGCCGCGTGTTGCGCCTGGGCGCGATGACGCGCCTGGCCGATCTCGACGCCGTGCTGGCCCCGCTGAGCGACCTGCAGGGCGCGGCCGGCCTGCTGCGGGCCGCCATTCACCGCGCCGGGCCGAACACCTACCGCCACGCCGCCACCGCCGGCGGCGTCATCGCCTCGCGGCTGCCCGACAGCGAATTCCTGGCCGCGCTGCTGGCGCTGGGCACGACGGTGAACCTGCGCCTGCCATCGCCGGAGACGCTTAGTCTGGCCGCCTACCTGGCCGACGACGACCGGCCGCCGGGGCTGATCACCGAGGTCGATGTTTACTGGCCGCAGGGGCGCGGCGCGGCCGAGCGCGTGGCCCGCACGCCCGCTGACGCCCCCATCGTCTCCGTAACGCTGTGGCGGCCCGACGGCGGCGCGGTCCGGCTGGCGGCGACGGGCATCAGCCCGCGGCCCATGCGCCTGCGCGCGGCCGAGGCGGCTCTGGGCGACGGCACGGCTGAGGCCGTCGCCGCCGCCGCCGAGGCCGCTCGCGCCGCCGCCCTCCACCCCGGCGACTTCCGCGGCGACGCCGCCTATCGCGCCGAAATGGCCGCGGTGCTGACGCGACGGGTCTGGCAGTCATTGTAGAGACGCGCCGCCGGCACGTCTCTACCACCCATGATCTACATCGACATCTCCGCCGCCGTCCACAGCAAGGCCGGCCTGGGGCGCTACAGCGAGCGCCTGGCGGCGGCCCTCATCGCCCGGCGGCCGGAGCGTTACGCCCTGTTCTACAACCGGGGAAGCGGCGCGGCCGAGCCGGCCGGGCTGCCCGCGGGAGTGCCCCGGCGCTCGGTGCGCTGGGGCTACAAGCCGTGGCGGATGGCCGTGCTGCTGGGGCAAATGACCGGCGTCGGTTTCGACCGTCTTGTGCCCGGCGCGGAGCTGTTCCATAGCACCGAACACCTGCTCTTCCCCCTGCGCGGCGCGCCGACAGTGCTGACCGTCCACGACCTCATCTTCAAACGCTTCCCGGAATACCACAAGTCGCTCAACTACTGGTATCTCAACCGGGCCATGCCGCTCTATTGCCGCCGGGCGACGGCCATCGTCGCCGTGTCGGAGGCAACCAAGCGCGATCTCGTCCAGTTCTACGGCGTCGATCCGGCTAAAGTGACGGTTGTGTATGAGGCCGCCGCGTCCCATTTTCAGCCCCCCTCCCCGGCCCGGATCGCCGCTGTCCGCGACAGCTACCGCCTGCCCCAACGCTTCCTCATCCACCTGAGCACCATCGAGCCGCGCAAAAACCTGTTGCGCCTGTTGGACGCCTTCCAGATTCTACGCCGTTCCTTTCCAGATCTTCACCTCCTCCTGGCCGGGGCGCGGGGGTGGCTCGACGCAGATGTGTTCGCTCGTATCGACGCCGACGGGCTGGGCGCTGTCGTCCGGCCGCTGGGCTGGGTGCCCGACGACGACCTGCCGGCGATCATTGGCGCGGCAGCGCTGGCCGTCCAGCCCAGCCTCTACGAGGGTTTCGGCCTGCCCATTCTGGAGCACATGGCCTGCGGCCAGGTCGTGGCCGCCAGCGACAGCAGCAGCCACCCTGAAGTGGGCGGCGCGGCGGCGGCCTACTTCGACCCGACCGACGTCGTGGGCATGGCCGCCGTCATCGCCCGCCTGCTGAGCGACGGCGACGAATACGCCCGCCGGCGCGCGCTGGGCCTGGCCCAGGCGGCGCAATTCAGTTGGGCGCGGGCGGCGGCCGAGACCGAAGCCATCTACGACCGCCTCCTGTCGCCAACTGAAGGGCGAGTGAGGGACGCGGCCAACGAAACGCGTGTGGGGTAAAACTCAGCTATGAAGAAGTTCGTCCCCCTCCTGTTGCTGGCCCTGATGCTGCTGGCCGCCCCGGCGGGCGCGCAATCGTCGCCCGGCGCTGACATGCCCAACGCCAACGACTGGCCAACGGTGGCCCTGCCCGCCCTCGACCTGACTGCGCCCGGCAATGCGCCGGCAACGACGCCCCATCTGGACAGCGCCCTGGCGACGCTGGCGGCCCAAGCGCCGGAGCGCGCCGCCCCGGCGGCCGAATCGCTCGGCCTGCGCGTCGAGGACGGCCAGGTGCAGGCGCGGCTGGTCGTCGCTCCCGGCGGCGAGGCGGCGGCGCGCGCCGCTGTAGAGGCCGCCGGCGGCCGTGTCACCGGCGCGCTGGCTGATGCCCTGCAGGTCTGGCTGCCGACCGGCGCGCTGACGACCGTGGCTGCGTCTGCGGGCGTGGCCGTTCTTGGCGCACCGGACTACGCGCAATTGGCGGAAGTCACCTCCGAAGGCGTGGCCCGCGCCGGCGCCGACGCCTGGCACGCCGCCGGGCTGCGCGGCCAGGGCGTGCGCGTCGCCATCATCGACGCCGGCTTCCAGGGTTACAGCGCCAAGCTCAGCACGGAGCTGCCGGCCGCGGTCGTCGCCAAGAACTTCGTCGACGGCCAGCCCGACGCCGAGGTAGACGCCACCACCGCCCATGGCACCGCCTGCGCCGAGATCGTTCACGACATGGCCCCA
>DAOSMQ010000399.1:0-3014 GCA_035372725.1 Promineifilum sp. (SeqCode) | reverse complement strand
CCGGCGTCGCGCGCGCCGTCGCTGCACAGGGGACAGGGGTCGTCCTCGGTGATATTGAAGCACACCGAACACAGGCGCGTGCGCTCCTTCAACTCTTGCAGGGCCACGGCCAGGTCGAGGGCCTGATTGTCGCTGCCGCGCAGCAGGTAGAAGGTCAGGCGCGAGGCCGACTTGGGGCCGATGCCGGGCAGGCGGGCGAACTCGTCAATGAGCCGTTGGACCGAGCGGGGCAGTACAGATTGAGCCACGGGCTTACCCCATCAGGCCGCCCAGCAGCCCGTCCATCCCGCCCACGCCGCCGGTAATGCCCTCCATGCGCTGGGCCGCCAGCGCCTGCGACTGCTCAATGGCGGCGTTGATGCCGGCCACGAGCATGTCTTGCAGGAACTCGGCCTCGTCGGCCGTCAGCAGCTCCTTGTCGATGGCGATGCTGCGCACGCGCTGGTGGCCGGTGATGGTGATGGTGATGGCTCCGCCGCCGGCGCTGACGGTCAGCGTCTCGTTCTCCAGCGCCGTCTGCGCCGTGGCCATGTCCTGCTGCATCTTCTGCACCTGGGCCAGCATGTCGTTGGGGTTGCCGCTCGTCTTCTTCTTCGGTTTGCCGTGGAAATTACGCTTGGTCATGTGTACCTCGATTTAGGAAGGAAGACCTCACGCAAAGACGCAAAGTACGCCAAGCTCAGAATTCTGAGCTTGGCGTACTTTGCGTCTTTGCGTGAGATTTTTCATTCATCGTCTCGCACCACGCCGCCGAGTTCGGTCGCCAGAGCCTGGAACTCGTCGCGGTGGATGGGCACAGGGTAGTCGGCCGTGGCCACCGTGCGGATGAGGCAGTCCGTGCCGCTGAGGGCGCGGAAGGCGGCCACAACCAGGTCGGCCGCGCCCTGGGTCTTGTCGAATTTGTCCTTCAGCAGCGGGTAATCGAAGCCGAGGATGATCGTCCGGCCCTCGATGGCCAGCGGCTTGCACATGGTCAGCAGCGCGGGCAGGTTCTTGTTCTGCCGGCCGACCTGCTGGGTCATCTCCGGCCACATGCCGGCCACGGCCGCGACCGTCAGCACGGCCGCGGGCGTCGGGGGACGGGGCGCGGCCGGCGGTGGCTCTTCCGCCCGTGGCGGTGGTTCTTCCGCCCGTGGCGGTCGGCGGTCGGCCGTCGGCGGTCGTTCTTCCACTTGCGGCGGTCGGCGGTCGGCCGCCGGCGGTCGTTCCTCCGCTCGCGGGATGGCCATCGGCGCGTCGGGCAGCAGTTCGATGAAAGCCAGTTCCAGCGGCAACTGCGGCTGCCAGCTACCAGCCGGTTGCAGCGCCGCCTCCTGGAAGCGGCGCACGGCGTCGATGAGCGCCCGGCGTGGCGCGCGGCCAGCCTGCGCCAGCATCTCCGCCTTGCGCTCCACCGGTCCCTCCACGTCCAGTTGCGCCCCGGCCACTTGCAACAGCAGCAGTTGGCGCAGGTGGGCGACCATCTGCCGGCAGAACTGGCGCGCGTCGGCGCCGGAGGACAGGGCGTCGTGGATGACGCCCAGGCCGTGGGCGCTATCGGCGTCGAGCCAGGCATCGACGACGGCCAGCACGGCCGCGTCTGGGGCCGTGCCCAGCACCAGTTGCGCCCGTTCCAGGGTAATGCGGTCGTCGGGCGAGACGATAAGCTGGTCGAGCAAGCTCTCGGCGTCGCGCAGGCTGCCCGACGCCTGCCGGGCCAGCAGCTCCACCGCGCCCGGCTCGATGGCCAGCGTCTCCTGCCCGGCCAGCCAGTTGAGCCGCGCGGCGATCTCCGGCGTCGTCAGCAGCCGGAAGTTGAACTGCTGGCAGCGCGACTTGATCGTAACGGGAACTTTGTGTTCCTCGGTCGTGGCCAGCACGAAGATGGTGTGGGCCGGCGGCTCCTCCAGCGTCTTCAACAGGGCGTTGAAGGCGGCGATGGAGAGCATGTGGACTTCGTCGATGATGTAGACCTTGTAGCGCCCCTGGCTGGGGGCGAAGTTGACCTTCTCGCGCAGGGTGCGGATGTCGTCAACGCCGGTGTTGCTGGCCGCGTCGATCTCGATCAGGTCGAGGAAGCGGCCTTCGTTGACGGCGCGACAGAGGGGACAGGTGTCGTCGGGGCGAACGGCGGGGTCGGCGGCCTCGCAGTTGACCGCCTTGGCCAGCAGCCGGGCCATCGTCGTCTTGCCCGTGCCGCGCGGGCCGCAGAACAGGTAGGCGTGGCCCACGCGGTCGGCCGCCACCGCGGCCTGCAGCGTGCGGGTCACGTGTTCCTGGCCGATCACCTGGTCGAACCGGGCCGGCCGCCATTTGCGGTAGAGGGCTTGCGACATGAGCTTCCCGGTAGTAGGCCGCTAGACCTCAGAGGTCTCAGAAGACCTCTGAGGTCTGGATGCCGAAGTTTACCACTTTTGGGGGTCGGTAACAACACGCGCCGCCCGTAGCACAGCCTGTTAGGCTGTCGTGGTTGGCCACAGCCTAACAGGCTGTGCTACGGGCGGCGTAATCTGAAAGGCCCTGGGCCGTCGGCTACTTGTAGGGCAGCCGTGGCCCGGCCGTCCATCAGCGGGGCAAGGGCGCGGCTATGATCAGAGCAGTCGAAGCTGTCGGTTACGCCGTTTCCTGCCCGGCGAATAGAGGGAAGATCATGAACCAGCTAACACGCTTCAACGCTCTCAAGCGGCTTTTTCTGGCTGTGCTTCTCGTTGGTGTGCTGCTACTTGTCTCCGGCTGCGCGTCGCCGGGCCGGAGCGCGGCCACGGCGGCGGCCACGCCCCCAGCCCCGGCGACGGCGGCGAGCAGCCCCACCCCGGCCGCCAGCGCCACGCCCCCACCGCCGCCCGCCACCCCCGAACCGGCAGCCCAGCCCACGGCCGAGCCATCCGCGACCGCCACGGCGACCGCCTCAGCCACCCCCACAGCGACCGCCACGGCGACCGCGTCTTTGGCTGCCGACGGCCCGCTCGTCCTCCTCTACGCCCCGGACGGCCATCTCTACCGCGGCGCGGTCGAAACCGGCCTCGGCCGCCGCC
>DAOSMQ010000398.1:0-3015 GCA_035372725.1 Promineifilum sp. (SeqCode) | reverse complement strand
CCGAATCGCTCCGCGCCGGCGATTCGGGAGAATCGCGCCACTCTCCCGCATCGCTCCGCGCCGGCGATTCGGGAGAATCGCGCCACGCGTAGCCGAAGCTGACGTGGCGGAACTCAACCGCGCCGGCGATGGGCTGGGCGACGCCGCTCTGGTTCTCGTCCAGTTCGGTTTCGGTGTTGATCAGTTCCAGGATGCGCCGGGCGCTGGCGACGCCCAACTGGGCCACCTGGAAGGTGAAGACGGACACGAAGGTGGGGAAGCGCAGGAAGCCGAACAGGCCGACGTAGCTGACGACCTGGCCCAGCGTCAGGGCGTCGTCGCGCCAGAGGAGCATGGCGTGGAAGAAGGCCGCGCCCCAGCACAAGCTGAAGACGAGCATGGGCAAATAGCGGGCCTGCACTTCGCCCTCGCGGATGGCGTAGTCGCGGTAGACGGTCGCGTCGCCCACGAACTTATCCGCCTCCTGGGCCTCCTGGGCGTTGCCCTTGACCACCTCGATGCCGCTGACGGCCTCGGCCAGCCCGGCATTCATGGTGCCGAACGACTCGCGCAGCCCCTCGCTGATGGGGCTGAGGCGGCGCACATAGTCGCGAATGGTGATGATGTAGAGGAACACGAAGACGACCGGCATGAGCAGCAACTGCGTGTTGATACGGGCGATGAGGACGATGGGGGCAAAGATGCCGACGAGCGAGTCGGTGATGAGCATCAGGCCGGGGCTGAACATGATGTTGAGCATGCGCACGTCGTTGGTGGCGCGGGCCATGATGTCGCCGATGCGCTGGCGATTGTGGAAAGTCTGGCTCTTGCCCAACAGGCTGGCGTAGAGCGAATCGCGGGAGTCGCGCTCGACGCGCTGGGCCATGAACTCGAAGGCGGAGTTGCGGACGAGGCCGAAGATGCCCTGCACGGCGGCCGAGCCGAACACGGCCAGGGCCAGCAGCAGCAGCGAACGGTTGGTCCAGCCGGGCGTGTTGAGCAGGTCGAAGCCGCGGCCGATGAGCAGCTGGATGTAGCTGGCGCCGAAGTTGTTGAAGCCGGCGGCGATGACGGCCAGCAGCGGCAGATACCAGTAGTGGCGCAGTTGCGAGGCAATCCAGCGCACCGGGCTGCGCTGGTCGAACTGCCGCTGGTTCTCCAGGCGAAATTCGCGGTTGACCGTGGTCGTACTCATAGCGGGTCTTCCAGGAGCCGGGCAGGCCGGCCAAGAGCAAACAAACGTTCTAAACGAACGGCCATTATAGACGACTTCAGACAGCAGCACAAGACCCGGCTGCCGGTGGCAGCAACACTAAAACAGGATTCAACCCTTGCCAGGAGTGGTTGCCGGCCGAACTGGAGGCCGAGGGCTGGCCGGCGGGTTAGCGCTTGTTGAACGAAAAACGCCGGGGAAGCAATGCCTCCCCGGCGTCCTTTTGTTTTCACAAAGACTCGATTTCTATAGCTGTTAGGCGCGCTGGTGGGCGGCCTCGTCGGGCGGCAGCGTGCCCAGGACGACATCGACCTTGTCCGGGTCCAGGTCGTCGTTCGACGTGCCGCCGCGCGGCTGGCGCGGATAGGGCTTCATGCCAAACTGCGTCAGCGTGACCGCGCCCAGGCCCAGGGAGACGATGACGAAGGCCAGCAGCGATTCGCCGAAAACCAGCGGCAACAGGCCCAGTACGCCGAAGATGAACGTCAGCGTGCCTGTGCCCAGCGCCGCGGCGCGAACGATGCGCCCTTCCTTGCCGCCATAGAGGCGCAGGCCCAGCCACGTGCCGACGACTACCCAGCCCAGGAAGCTGCCCAGCACCAGCCCCAGGGCCAGCAGGATCATGATCGGGAAGCCGAGCAGACCGATGCAGACCAGGGTCAGCAGGATCGACACCGGAATCAGCAGGACGATGAGCGAAGGCACGGCCACGGCCGTCAGCACCCCGGCCAGCCCGCTGGCTACCGGCTTGGCCCGCGCCGTGCTGACGATGCGCCGCAACTGATTGGGCATCACCAGGCCGACGAACAGGCCCAGCAGGGTGAACAGCAGCGTGCTGGCGATGACGCCAACCACGCGCGCGCCGAAGCCCGGCCCCTCATTTACCTGCCGGTTGGGCATTACCGGCACAACGGGCACAGCCGGAACCTCTGGCGCGGCCGGAAGCTCCGGCACGGCCGGAACTTCAGGGATGGCCGGAATCTCCGGGATAGCCGGAATCGCCATCGGCGGCAGTTTGAGGTCTTCGACGGCGGTGCAGTTGCGCAGCGACGCCGGACCGCTGATCTTGCCGTTCAGGAGGACGCATTCGCCCTCGACGACAGCGGCCTCGCCGGCGCGCAGGTCGCCGTTGAACAGCGTCACGCTGCCACTGACGACGCCGTCAATGGTCGCGTCGCCATTGAAGACGACCACGTCGCCGTTGACGACCGCGCCTTCGTGAACGGTCAAATCGCCATCGAGGACGATGACGTCATTGTTGACCACTTCGTTGGCCTCGATGACGGTGTCATCGAGCGGGCCGGCGGAAGCCGTCGACGCCAGGGCGACGATCAATAGTAGCACCAGAGCCAGAGGAATCAGGATACGTCTCTTCATGCGAATCTCCTTCAGCGTTGTTCCCAATACTCCTACGTCCTTTATCCTCTATTACGCACGCGGATAGGCGCGGGTTGCGCCAGCAGCCGCTGCAAAACGCCACCCCACAGCAGGACAAAGCCGGCCAGGAGGATGATCAGGCCAACGACGGCCGGCTGCTCAACTACAAAGCGGCCCGCCCCGGCCAGCAGAGCGCCGGCCACCGTGGCGGCCACGCGACCAACGTTCACCAGCGTGGCGACGACGCGCTCGACCAGCGCCGGCTGCTGCAGGATGGGCGCATAGCGGGCGACCAGGAACAGAGCCAGCAGCAGCGGCACGACGCCGCTGGCCAGCAGGATCAGGTAGACGGCGCTCAGCGCCCGCACGCGCAGCCGGCTGCTGGGCAACAGCGCCAGAGTGCGCTCGGCGAAGTTGACCGCCGGCATCAGCAGCGGCGTCTGCCG
>DAOSMQ010000397.1:0-3026 GCA_035372725.1 Promineifilum sp. (SeqCode) | reverse complement strand
GCACACACGCATCACCCTGATCACGTCACTGTCGCTCGTGGTTGTCGGGACGGTGCTCTTCTACCTGACGGAGGCGCGTCACGGCAGCGTCTTCGGCGGCGAGTCGGCCGGGCGGCTCTGGCTGGTGTCGTTCTTCCACTCTGTTGCCAGCCGCACATCAGGCTTTGTTATTTCTGGCCAATTCGGCCAGCTGGCGCCGGCCAATGGCCTGTTGCTGACGGTACTCATGTTCATTGGCGCGTCGCCGGCATCAACGGGCGGGGGCATTACCACGAGCACATTTGCCGTGCTGTTGCTGGCTATGTGGAACTTCGCCCGCGGTCGCAGCGAGATTCGCGCTGGCCGGCGCACGATCTCGCTGGATATCCTCTTCAAGGCCGCGGCGATCATCACCGGCGCAGCGTTGGTTATCAGCGTGGTTACCTGGCTACTGCTCTACACACAGGAAAACGTTACGCTGGTGGCGGCGCTGGTGGAAGCCGTCTCAGCCTTCTCCACGACTGGCTTCTCGCTGGGGCTGACGCCACGGCTGAACCTGTTCGGGCAGCTTCTCATCGCCGGGCTGATGTTCTTCGGCCGCGCGGGAACGCTGACGCTCATTGTCGCCCTGGCCCGGCCGCGGGTGGACCCGCCCGTGGGCTATCCGCAGGAACGCATCCTCATCGGTTAGTCAGCCGCGGCCGGCTCTGTCGCCAGCCAGACGGCGCTGCCGAGGATCAGGTAGAAGACGAAGGCCAGATCGACGAGGAAGAAGCTGTGGTCGACCAGGCCGTGGGCCAGCATGGCCGCCAGCCCGCCAGCCAGGCCGGCGGCCACCGGTCGCCACGCCGTGCTGGCGCGGCGCAGCGCCCGCCCTGACGCCAGCCCCGCCTCGCCGATGAGCCACGCGCCCGCCAGCAGCCCGACGAATCCCAGCCGCGTGGCGAAGTCGAGGACGATGTTGTGAGGGTGATTGAGGTTCGGTTCTTGCCAGGCGGCGTCGAGAATGTACGCGCCGCGGTAGGCGTAGAGGAAGTTGTCCAGTCCGACGCCAAAGAAGGGGTGATCGACGGCCATATGGAGCGCCGCCCGCCACAGGTTGACCCGGAAAAAGCCTGTGGCCCCGAACAGGTCGAGCCGGGCCGCCAACGCCGGCACGCGGCTGGCCACGGCCAGCGCCACCACGCCGGCCGCGCCTGCGCCGATGACCCACGGCCACGCCCGCCGCCCCGCCCGCCGCTGCCAGACCCAGAAGACGACCAGCAGCCCCGCGGGCACACCCAGCAGGAACGCGCCCTTGCTAAACGTCAGCAGCAGCGCCAGGCCGGTGGGCAGCAGGGCCAGACCATAGACCCAACGCCGCCGCGGCGACAACGCCCCGCCGAGCAGGGGGACGGCCGCCAGCAGTGGTAGCAGGCGGTCGAGATAGAGGGCGACGTTGTTGGGCGAGCCGTAGATAGAGCGCAGCCGCAGCAAGCCGCCCTCGGCGGCGATGAGATTCTGGCCAGTAGCGTATTGCCACAGGCCGTAGCCGGCCACGAGCACGCCACTGAGCACCCAGGCGTCGAGAATAACCCACAACTCCCGCCCCGTCGGCCGGATGGCGCGCAGCAGCAAGTAGAACAGCGCCGGCTCCAGGATGACGACGCGCCACTCGGTCAGGGCTACACCGCGCCGTTGGGCGAAGAAGAGTGAGACCGTGGCCACGACGACGAAGACCAGCGCGGCCCAGTCGGCCCGTTGCCAACGGGGACGCGCCGGCAACGCGCCGGTGCGGCGGTAGTCCCGCCCGGCGTCTAGGGCTGTCCGCGCCGCCCAGGCGGCCAGCGTGGCCAGTGTGAAAACCTCCACCGGCGAGAAGCGATAGCCGAACACCGGCTTGGTCGTCTGCGGGACATAGAAGGGCATGGCCAGGGCGATGAGCGCCAGGCCCCAGGCTGGCCGCAGCGTCAGCAGGACGACGAGCGCCGCCAGCGCCAGGACGTAGAGCACAGCCGATGGCGACACGTAGAAAAGGGCAGCTGCCCCGCCTGTCGCCGCCAACTGGCCGAGGTCGCCCAGACGGCGATAGACGCCCAGCGCGTCCGGCCCCCACGTCAGCCAACCGGTCAGCGTGGCCAGCGCAGCCAGCGCGGCGAGGACAAGGAGCTGGCCGCGGTCGCTGAGGCGACGATAGGCCCGGCCAGCGCCGGCCCAGGCCAGGCCCCACGCTGCCCGTCGCCCGGCCAGCGCCGCCAGCGCCGCCAGCAATGCCCCCAGCACGGCCAACGCCGGCCGCAGCCACGCCGGTCCCAGCCCCTCCGGCCGGTAGGCTACGGCGAAGCCATTGAGCGCCCACTGGTCCCAGCCGCGCGAGGCCGTCAACTCCAGCGTATGGACGCCCGGCGCCAGGCCGTGGGCGATCCACTCGTCGGAGAGGAAGTCCTCGGATGGGTCGCCAGCGGTGAGAACAAGCGCCGCGCCATTCTCGTCGCGCGGCAGGGCGTTGGCCGGCTGGCCGTCGACCGTGGCGTAGAGGCGAGCGCGGAAGTCGGCCCGGCGCACGCGCAGGCCGATGTCAGTGCCCCAGAAGGTGAAGGTCACGCGGTCGCCGCTCTGGCCGATGTCGGCCCCGAACTGCGGCGAGAACGCCCACGCGCCGCTGTAGACCTGCGCCGGGTCGTCGGAGCGGGCCAGGTGGAAGCCGGGCGCGGCTACGCTCGGTAGTTGCCCCGCCTGATAGCCAGCCAGGGCCTCGGCCGCCGGCCGTCCGGCAATGCTAAACCCCCAGCGCGGATCGTCGGCAGCTGTGCCCGCCGGAGCGGCCGTCCAGTTCTCCAGGAACATCAGGCCCATCCACGGCCACTCCCGCCGGGCGCGTTCCAGCGCGGCGACGGTTTGCGCGGCTTGCGCCTCGGCAGTCGTCTGCCCCCAGATGGACGGCCGGCCGGCCCAGCCCACGGGCAGGCTGTTCCAGCCCCAATTGCCCGCCCAAATCGCTGTGCCCCCGTCTCCCTGGGCCAGCATCAATTCGCGGACGAGGATGGCGCGGCTGAAGTTGAGGCGCT
>DAOSMQ010000396.1:0-3027 GCA_035372725.1 Promineifilum sp. (SeqCode) | reverse complement strand
GACAGAGCGCCGCCAGCGTAAGCTGCTCCTCGGCCGATAGCGCCGCCAAGGCATCTACCACGCCGGCCACGTGGCCCGGCATCAGTCCGACGATCAGCGCTCGCCCCTCCGCGCTCAGACTGACATCCACACAGCGGCGGTCGTCCGCCCGGCGCGCCCGCTCCACCAGGCCGCGCCGGACCAGATTATCCACCACCAACGTCAGGTTAGCGCTGCTGCGCAAAATCTTCTCGGCCAGCTGCCCAACCGGCATCGGCCCGCGAAAGTAAAGCGCCTCCAGCACCCCAAACTGACTGACCGTCAGCCCGGAGGTGTGAAGGCGTTCATTAACGTGGACGTTGACCGCCTCAGCCGCCCGCGTCAGCTTGATGTAGGTGTCCAGCGCCCGGCGCTCGGCCTCGCTGCCCTGGTAGTGTGTTGGCATCGCATTCTTTCCATATCGAATAGTTTGATGTCATAATAATAGCCTGCCCTGGCGCTGCTGTCAAGACGATTGGGGCGATGGCTAAGCCGACCGCCGCGCCCGCTGGTAGCCCCAGAAGCCAGTGTTGGCCAGAACGAAGCTGCCCAGCCCCAGGCCGGCGGCAATCAACAGATAGCCAATCAGCACGCGCAGCACCAGCGCCTCCGGCAGGGCCACCGGCGTATGCAGTGCCATCCAGCCGATGGCCAGCGCGCCGAGCTTGGGCGTGGCGGCGTAGAGCGGGGCCATGACGACGTTGTTGGTCAGGGCCATGGCGGCGAAGAAAGGCGCGCGCGGCAGCCGCGAGAAGCGGCGCATCACGAAGGCGGCGATGGCCATATCGACCATCGGCACGGGGATGGTGCTGACCAGCGTGCCGGCCGTGAAGGCGCGGGCCATGTCGCCAGCCGGGGCCTCGGCCTCGACCATCTCGCGCCAGTGGGCCGAGACCGCTTGCCGCAGGTCATGCATCCGGCTCATGGCCTTGTCTTTCAGTTGGTTGCGATTAATTGTCTTCATCGTTTTCCTCGCGGGCCGCCGGATGTTGGTTGCGCGGCCTTACATGAGGGAAACGACGGGGCGGGGAGGGTAGTTCCGCCTTTTAGGGGGGCGTGGGGGTGGCGACGGGCGGGCGTTGGCCCGGCGTAGGGAAACCTACGCCAGGCCGGCGGCGGCGGCGTAGATGGCCCGCAGGAAGCGGCTGGGGCGACGGCCGAGGAGCACCGGCCGCGCCAGACCCACCCGCGCGGCCAGCGCCGACCAGGCGTCGAACGACAGCGGGTGGGGAACCCAGAGGTTCCCCCGGTCAGCATCGTACTCGACCAGCAAGAAGTGGCCGTCCGCTCGCAGGTGGGCGACAACACGGCGCAGCAGGGCTGCCTTGTCGCCGTCGCGGACAAAGTGGAGCGAGTTGGCCATCACCAGGCCATCGAGCGGCGGCAGGGCCAGGGGGCGGCTGAAGTCAGCTGTCTGCGGGCGCACCTGCACCCCGGGGAAGCGTCGCCGCGCCTCGGCCGCGCCGCGGGCCAGGGCCGCGCCGTCGCGGTCGACCGTGTGGACGGTCGCGCCGTCGCCCAGCAGGTCGGCCAGGGCCAGCGTGAAAGCGCCATCGCCCGCGCCCAGATCGGCCCAGACGGCTCCGGCGCCGCGCCGGTGGACGCCCTCGCGCAGCAGAGCGACATGGTCATCGTGGTTCATGCGCGCCCGGGCTGCCAACGCCGCGGCGGCAGCAGCGTGGCGAACAGCAGCGCCGCCGCGCCGGCCAGGATCGCGCCGAAGAGGAACGGCGCCGACGGGCCCAGGCCGGCCCAGCTGCCGATGCCCTGCCAGAGGATGCCGCCGATGAGGCTGGCCGGCAGGGCCATCAGGCCAACGACGGCATGGTAGAGGCCATAAGCCGCGCCGCGCCCCTCTGCGCCGGCCAGGTCGGCCACGAAGGCACGCGCGTTGCCCTCTACCAGCCCGTGGTAGATGCCGTAAACGACGTAGAGGGCCACCACTTGCCAGGCCGCGCCAGCCAGGGCCAGCCCCAGGTAGATGGCGAAATAGACCGCCCAGCCGGCCAGGATGAGCCGCGGCCGGCCGATGCGGTCCGACAGCCGCCCGGCCGGCCCGGCCACGGCCGTATAGACGGCGTTGAAAGCCAGCAGCATGGCCAGCACGCCCAGGACGCTCAGCCCGCGCTCCTGTGCCCGGAGGATGATGAAGGCATCGGCCGAGTTGCCCAACGTGAACAGGGCGAAGATGAGCAAGAAGCGGCGGAAGGGCGGCGGCATGGTCCGGAAGGAGCCGAGAATGGGGCGACCGGCGGCCGGGGCTTCGCGCCGCACCTCGCGCAGCCCCAGGGCCAGCACCAGCACGGCCAGAAGGGCGGGCACGGCGCTGAACAGGGCAATGCGCTGGAAGGTGGCCCGGCTCAGCGACAGGGCATTGCCCTGGATCAGCCAGACGGCCAGCAGCGCCAGCGCCAGCCCGCCGACCGCGCCGAGGCTGTCGCCGGCGCGGTGGAAGCCGAAGGCCGCGCCGCGCCCCTCGGCGGGCACGCTGTCGGCCAGCAGAGCATCGCGCGGGGCCGTGCGGATGCCCTTGCCCATGCGGTCGCCGAAGCGCGCTCCCAGCACGGCTGTCCAGCTGGCGGCGAAGGCCAGCAGCGGCTTGGAGACGGCCGACAGGGCGTAGCCGATGACCGTCGGCGGCTTGCGGCTGACCACGCGATCTGACCACCAGCCCGACAGCAGCTTGATAAAGCTGCTCATCGACTCCACCACGCCCTCCACCAGGCCAATGGTTCCCGTCCGCGCCCCCAGCACGTTGGCCAGGAACAGCGGCACGAGGTTGTTGACCATCTCGCTGGACACGTCGGTCAGGAAGCTGGCCGCCGTCATGACCCAGATATTGCGGGGGATTTTGGTTTTCATGTTGAGCTTGCGCCCGAGCGCTGGGGAGCAGGAGCAAGGGAGAAAGAGAGCCACTGCAGGGCTTTGTTTCTCTCTCCCTTCTGACTGTTCAGCTACACCGTCCGCAAATACTGATGCACCTGGCTGACCACGTTGGCGCCCTCGCCC
>DAOSMQ010000395.1:0-3031 GCA_035372725.1 Promineifilum sp. (SeqCode) | reverse complement strand
CCGACCGCAAGACGCGCGCCGAATTGATGGACGAGGGGCTGGACATCCTCACCGGCCTGTGGCGCGGCCAGCCGTTCAGCTACGACGGCCAACACTACCACGTCCGGCCGACGGAGTTCATGCCGCCCGCGCCGCCGGTGCAGCAGCCGCGCATTCCGATCTGGGTCGTCGGCGCGTGGCCGCGGCCGAAGTCGTTGGCCCGCGCCCTGCGTTATGACGGCCTGCTGCCCAACCCGATGACGCCGGAGGGCGACCACCGGCCGCTGACCATCGACGACGTGCGCGACATCGCCGCCTACGTTCGAGACCACCGGGCGGAGGCGACGCCGTTCGACATCGTGGCCGAGGGCAAGACGCCCGGCGACCGGCCCGACGAGGCCGCGGCCACCGTCCGCGACTGGGCGGACGCTGGGGCGACGTGGTGGATTGAGGCGTTGTGGGGGGCGGAGGACATAATGGCAGTGCGACAGAGGGTCATTGCAGGACCGCCGACGGCCGACCGCTGACCGCCGCCAGAAACAGAGGTCTATCAGCCTGAGGTGTTGAATGGGGTTCAAGTTTGAGCGTCTTGAGGTGTGGCAACTGGCGCTAGATTACACCGAGCGCATTTATGCAGTTTCAGCGCGCTTACCACGCGACGAGGAATACAATCTAAAGAGTCAGATTAGGCGCGCCGCGACCAGCATCGTCCTTAATATCGCCGAGGGTTCAACGTCCCAATCTGACGCCGAGCAACGCCGATTTGTTGGCATAGCGATTCGGTCGCTGGTGGAAACAGTCGCCTGCATGCATCTGATCAATCGACAGTACAAGCCCGCGGATAGCCAGCCTCTTCGTGAGGCTTATCGCGACAGCGAGAGACTGTTTGCCAAGTTACAGGCCTTTCAGCATGCTCTTTCGGATTCGCAGATACGCGAAGACAAGGCTGACTATGAGGTTGACGCCCTTCCACCCTTCTAGCTTCTTCTCGGCCAGCGGCTGTAGTCGTGCGCTTCCTTTTGGCGGCGGTCGTCGGTCGGCCGTCGGCGGTCGCCCTACAGTATGACAGTATGACACTTACACTCGACGTTCTCCACGCCGAACTCCGCACCTGCCGCCGCTGTCTGGAGGAAGGCTACTGGATCGCGCCGGGACCGGTGTTTAGCAGCGGCCCGGAGCCGCGAGTGATGCTGATTGGCCAGGCGCCCGGCCCGACCGAGGCGGTCGTCAAGCGGCCGTTCAACGCCGGTAGCGGCAAGCGCCTCTTCAAGTGGCTGGCCGAGGCGGGCTGGGACGAGACTGACTTCCGCGCCACGGCCTACATGACCGCCATCACCAAATGCTACCCCGGCCGCAGCGACAGCGGCAAGGGCGACCGCGTGGCCACACCGTTCGAGCAGATGCTCTGCCGGCCGTGGCTGCAACAGGAGCTACGCCTCGTGAACCCGCGGCTGCTCATCCTTGTCGGCGGGCTGGCTATCCGGCTGCTCTACCCGGCCAACACGCGGCTGGACACGATCATCGGCACGGCAGCGTGGTTCCCGCCGGCGGCGCTGGCGGCCGACCCGTGGAACCTCGACCTGAGTCAGGCGGAGGTGATCGGCGCGATGGACGGTGGCAGCGCGGCGGATGGCCGCGATCTGTCGTCGGTCGTCCGTCGTCACGTTGGCGGCCGGTTCGTCGTCCCCCTGCCGCATCCCTCCGGGGCCAGTCTATGGCCCAACAAGCCGGAGAATCAGGCCCTCATCCGCCGGGCGATGGCCCTGTTGGGCGACATTCGCGCCGCCTGCGGGCTATAGTCCTTGTGGCGCGATTCTCCGAATCGCAGCACGCGATTCGGAGAATCGCGCCACAGGCGACTGGGCCTTGAGTTAATCTCTTGCCGGCGGCGGGAAGAGGCCGGCGTCGAGGGGCGTCTGCGCCGGCGGGGCGGGGGCGCTGAAGGTCGTGTCGAGGCTGAGGGCGAGCATGTTGTCGATCAGGGCGCTCATCTGCGTGTTAAGCGGCAGGAGCGTGTCCTCCAGCTTGCCCAGATTCCAGATAGCCGCGCCCTTGATCTGCGGGTAGGCGGCGTAGAGCCGCGCCGCCCAGGTCACATCTTCCATCGCCAGCGGCTCCGGGGGGATGTGGTCGTAGCTCCAGCCCCATTCGGTGATGAGCACCGTCGGCCGGG
Source organism: Promineifilum sp. (SeqCode) (assembly GCA_035372725.1). GTDB lineage: Bacteria > Chloroflexota > Anaerolineae > Promineifilales > Promineifilaceae > Promineifilum. The sequence goes on along the minus strand of DAOSMQ010000395.1, from coordinate 879 downwards.
GGATGCCGTGCCGGTCGGCGGCGGCGAAGAGATCTAGGAAGCGGCCGACCTTGTGCGGGTAGTCGTCGGCAATATCCTCGCTGGTGTAGCTATACTCGTGCAGAGCGATGGCCAACTGGTCGGGGTGGTCGGCGATGAGGCGCAGCAGCTCCAGCATCGCCGGCGACTCCCAATCGTCCGGCTCCGGCTCGCCCGACGCCCAACCGAAAGCCGCCCAGCGGTAGCCGTCGCGCAGGGCCAACTGGGCCGTGCGCAGCGAGAACTGGGCCAGCCACTCGGAGCGCGTCTTGTCCAGCTCGTTCATCGTTTCCAGCCAGACCAGCGATGGGTCCAATTCCGGCGGCCAGATGGCCTTCTCCAGTTCCCAATAAGACTCGGCCGCGGCGACCGGATCGAGGTTGTAGTCGGGCACGTCGTAAAGCGTGGAGCGATAGACGAGCGTGTGGGGCACGCCGCTGACCTTCATCAACTCCTGTGCCTTGTAGAGCGGCTCGGCGTTATCGACGCTCTTGAGGAAGAAAGGCACGCCCTCAGCGTCCAGCCGTTGCATCCAACCATCAAGCTGATCGCTCTCCTCCAGAAAGGTGACGTGGAAGCCGATCTTGTTATAGACCAGCACTTCGTCGCGCGCGGCCAGTTCGGCGGCGACGGCATTGAAATCGACCACGCGGATGGGCGTGGGCGACGCGCCGATGAGGGCGGCCGGGGCGGGCGTGGTCGTGGGCGGCTCCGGCGTGGCCGTGGGCGGTTCGGCCGTGGCCGTAGGCGGCTCAGGCATCGGCGTCGGCGCTGGGGCCTCGGCCATCTGCCCAACGCCCTGGCCGATCATGGGCACAAAGACGGCGTCGGTGGACGGCATGGCCGTGGCCGCGTTGTCGG
>DAOSMQ010000394.1:0-3049 GCA_035372725.1 Promineifilum sp. (SeqCode) | reverse complement strand
ATGCCCTCCGGGGCGACGTTCCAGCCCATCTCGCTGATCCAGATGGGCTTGGCGGCGTCGCCGTGGCGCACCATCAGGTCGCGCAGGAAGAGGTTGTGGGGATAGTTGATGACCGTCGGCCGCAGGCGCTGGTCGGTCGGGCCAGACCAGAGGCCATAGCCCTGGGCCGACATCACGTCGAAGCAGCCTCCTGCCCCGGCGGCGTACATGCGCTCCAGGAAGAGGAGGTCGTTCATGTTGCCGCCGTCGTTGGCCACGGTCGGCGTCAGCGCCCCGGCCAGGACCACGGCCGACGGATCGACGGCCTTGATGCGGTCGTAGGCCAGGCAGAGCAGTCGCGTGAACGCCTCCGGGTCCACGTCTTGCAGGCCCCACTCCTCATTGCCGTTTGGCTCGTTCCAGACCTGGTAGAAGTGGATGCGGCCGCGGTAGCGCTCGGCCACGGCGGTGGCGAAATCGCCGAAATCGTTAAAGTCATCGGGCGGCGCGTTGGTGCCCAACTCGTCGCCACGGGCGCGGCTCCACGACGGCGGATTGCTCAGCCGGGCGATGACGGCTATGTCGCGGGCCCCGGCCAGGGCCACGATCTGGTCGTACTTGGCCCAGGCATCGACGCCGGCGGAGTCGTTGCGGCGGTCGATGAAATCCCCTTTGGCATGGACTTCGATGTCCTCCCAGGGGAACTCCTGCCGGATGGCGCGGAAGCCGGCCGCGGCGGCCAGGTCGAGGATGCGGGCGCGCTTTTCCGGCTCGGCCTCCTGTTCCAGAAAGGTGTTGACGGCGAAGGGGCTGACGGCCGGGTAGACCAGGGGGGAGCCGGCCACGGCGGTCGGTTCCAATCGCGGCTGGGGGCGAATGGCGGCGTTGAGCCAGTGAACCAAGCCGGCTGCCTGGCCGCGCAGGGCCTCTTCACCGGTCAGGTCAGCCAGGGAACGGGCATTGGGCCAGAGCGCAAGCAGCAGAGCGAGGACGGCCAGGGCGACCAGGGCGCGGCCGAGGCGGTGGGCGGTCATGTGGCCCATATTATAGTGACAATCGCGGCACACGCATTACTGTTTGAGACGAAGAACAGGGCTTTGCCAAAGTCGTCTCGCGACCATTGACCTGACCGGTGGGCGCGCCTGGGGTGACTTTGGAACAGCCCTGAGACGAAGAAGCTGATCGCGGACAGCCCCCTTAGCCCACACTTCACCGGGTTTCAGTAGTAGCTCCCAGTCGCGTCCCCGCCACCGCCAGCCCCAATACCATCCAAAAGATCGTCACCGCGTGGGGAAAGTCCATGTTGAACAGATAGTGGTCGAACACGCCGGCCACCAGCGCCCCAACCAGGGCAGCGTGCAGCCCCAGCCAGACGGCATCGCGGCGCTCGTCGGCGCGCAGGGCATGGCGGTGGCGATGGGCATAGCCGAAGACGACGGCCATGATGGTAAAGAAGCCCAGCAGCCCCAGCAGGCCCATGCGCCCGGCAATGGTGAAGTAGACGCTGGCCACGGCCAGATAGACGTCGATGTCGGGCGTGCCGGCGAAGCCGACGCCGAAGATGGGGTAGCGGCCGATCAGGATGAGCGCGTCCTTGTACTCGCCAAAACGCATTTGTGTGGCCAGGTCGGCTCCCTGGAAGCCCTCGACGAAGCGGGCGATGTAGCCCTGGGTGATGGGCAGAACGAGCAGCAACAGCGCCGCCAACGCCAGCCACGGCAGCAGCCGCCGGTAGCGCGTCAGGGCCACAAAGCCCAGCCCCGCGGCCAGCCCCAGCATTGCCCCGCGCGAGAAGGTCAGGATGAGGGCGACGATGACCAGCCCGGCGATCAGCAGCACCAGCGGCCGGCGGAAGAGCGGCTGGCGCGTGACCACCTGCGGCCCAATCAGCGCCCCGATCATCAGCAGCAGGCCGCCGAGCGAGTTGGGATCGACCGATGTGCCAATGGCTCGTTCGCTCAGTTCCGGGTTCTCCTCAATATAGCGGATGACCCAGCCGCCGGGGTAGCCCAGGCGGGTCAAGGCGTTGAGGGCGCTGTTGGCCGTGCTGTCGGGCAGCAGCCACAGGCCGATGGCGATCACGGCCGCCGCCCCGCCCATGAGCAGCAGGAACTTGACCAGCCGCTCCAGCCGCGGCCAGGTGCGGCAATAGTCGATGACGACGAGGACGAAGCCGAGGCTGATGAGCAATTCGGCGAACTTGCGCAGCAGCGTCGGCGTCAGCGGGCCGTTGCCCAGGCCAAAGATGAAGGCGAAGACGGCGACGATGATGAACAGCAGCAGGGGCACAAGCACCGGCGCGGTCACCAGATCGCGCTGCCGGCCGGTGACGATGCCCATCAGCCAGACAAGCACGGCCGCGCCCAGGGCGAAGTCAAGGAAGGTCGGCGTCAGGCCAATGTCGAAAGGCAGCGTAGCGAAAGGCAACAGGGCGACGACACCGATGACGGCGAAGAAGCCCAGTTCCATGTTCCGCAGCACCAGCACGGCCGCCAGCCCACCCAACGCCACAGCCGCCGCGGCGACCGGCCCGCCAAAGCCCAGCACGACGCCGGCCAGCACGGCGATGAGGCCGACGAGCAGGCCGAGAAGAAGGGGGCTAGGGGATAGGGGATAGGGATTAGGGGAAGAACGCTCACGCCAAGGCGCAAAGAAGCCAAGGCGCAAAAGCAGAGAAGAAGAATCTTGCTCTTCTTCCTTTGCGGCTTGGCCCCTTAGCGCCTTGGCGTGAGTCTCTTCCCCTAGCCCCTGGCCCCTAGCCCCTAGCCCCTGTCTGCTCATCGCGCATCCACCCGCACGAGCGTCAAAGTCATGAAGTCGTCGGTCAGGCGGCCATCGGGCGTCACCTGCTGGAGGCGGTCGAAGCCGCCGTCGGCCGTGCGCGTGTACAGGCCGATGATGAGCGGATAGGCGTCAGGCGGCGTGGCCGGGTCGAGGGCCAGCGGCAGGCGCACCTCGTAGACCTCGCCGGGCGTCCACTGGCCGGTGGGCGTTGGCGGTGGAGTGTCGATGGCCGCGTAGCGAGTCGTGTCCGGGCCGACGAGCTGGGCGAAGAAGGTGAAGTCGGCCG
>DAOSMQ010000393.1:0-3054 GCA_035372725.1 Promineifilum sp. (SeqCode) | reverse complement strand
GGGCATCATCCTGGTGCGGAGTGATGAAATAAGAGCAGGGGAGCAGGGGAGCAGGGGAGCAGGGGAAAGAGAAAGAGCCGACCGCGGCCTCTCCCCCGCGCCCCTGCCCCCCCGCCCCCCTGCATTGCCAGCTCCCGGCACGCCGCTGCAAGACGTGTTCGGCGACGCCGTGCTGGAGATCGCCATCCTGCCCAACACGGCCCGGGCCACGTCGATCATCGGCGTGGCCCGCGAACTGGCGGCGCTGACGGGCAAGCCGCTGCGCCTGCCTGGCTACGACGTGGTCGCCGCCCCGGCCAGCAGCAGCCGCCCGCCCGTCGACCAGCGCGTCGTCATCACCACCGACCGGCCCGACCTGAACCCGCGCTTTGTCGCCCTGCTCATCGAGGGCGTGCAGCAGATCGCCAGCCCCTACTGGATGCAGCACCGCCTGCGGCTGGCCGGCCAGCGGCCCATCAACGTCGTCGTCGATATCAGCAACTACGTCATGCTCGAGGTCGGCCAGCCCAACCACACCTTCGACTACGACGTGCTGCGCCGCCGCGCCGATGGCTATGGCCCCGGCGGCTCGGAAGCGGGTTCCAACCCGATCCACATCCACACTCGCCTGCCCCACCCCGGCGAAACCGTCACGACGCTGGATGGCGCGGAGCGCAAGCTGGAGCCGTACACCATCCTCGTCACCGACCCGGCCGGTAACCTGTCCATTGGCGGCATCATGGGCGGCCGCGAGAGCGAGATCGGCCCGACGACGACCAACGTCCTTCTCGAAGCGGCGTCGTGGGATTTCATCAACATCCGCCGCAGCGCCAACGCGCTGGATTTGCACACCGAAGCCGCCTACCGCTTCAGCCGCGGCGTGCCGCCCAGTCTGGCCCTGCTGGGAGCCAAGCGGGCCGCCGAGCTGCTGCGCGTCTTGGCCGGCGGCACGGTCGCGCCGGGCATCGTCGATACTTACCCCAACCCCGCCCCGCCCGTCGTCATCGACCTCGACCCGGTCTACGCGCGCCAGCTCAGCGGGCTGGAACTGCCGGCCGGAGAGATCGCCGCCCTGCTGCGGCGGCTGGCGTTCGTCGTCGAGCCGGCCGGCGAGCATCTGCGCGTCACCGTGCCCGACCATCGGCTGGACATCGAGGGGCCGCACGACCTCGTCGAGGAGATTTGTCGCCTCTACGGCTACGACCGCATCCCCTCGACGCTGCTGGCCGACACACTGCCGCCACAGCGGCGCAACGTGGCCCTGGAGCGCGAGGAGCGGCTGCGCGACCTGCTGGCGCAGCTGGGCTTGCAGGAGGTCTGGACCTACCGGCTGACTTCGGCCGCCCGCGAGGCGCGCCTGCTGCCCGTGGGCCAGCCCGACGACCGGCCCTACGTCACCCTGAGCAACCCGCCCGCGCCCGACCGCTACGCCATGCGCCATAGTGTCCTGTCGTCGGTGCTGGAGGTAGTCGCGGCCAACAGCCGCCACACGCCGCGCATCGCCCTGTTCGAGATCGGCGCGATTTACCTGGGCAGCGAGGATGGGCCACTGCCCGACGAACTGCCGCGGCTGGCCATCGCCATGACCGGCCGGCGACAGGTGGAGGATTGGACTGACGGCATGCCGGCCTCGTTCGACTTCTACGACCTGAAGGGCGTCATGGATGCGCTTTTTGCCGCGCTGCACCTGCCCGTCACCGTCGAGGCGGCAGCCCACCCCAGCTACCGGCCCGGCCGCTGCGCCCGTCTGCTCGTTGGTCAGCAAGTGATCGGCACGCTGGGCGAGCTGCACCCCGGCGTGGTCAAAGGCTTCGACGTGCGCGTCGAGCGCGACCAGGCCGTGCTGGCCGCCGATATCGACCTGCAAGCGCTGCTGCCGCTCATCCCCGACAGCTACCGCTACACAGCGCTGCCGGCCTACCCGCCCGTGCGCGAAGACCTGGCCCTCGTCGTCGAGGCGTCACTACCCGCGGCCACGGTTGAGGCGGCACTGCGGGCGGCCGGCGGGGCGCTACTGCGCGACGTGGCCCTGTTCGACGTCTACGACGGCAGCCAGTTGCCACCGGGGAAAAAGAGCCTGGCCTATCACCTGACCTTCCAGGCTCCAGACAAGACGCTGACCGACGCCGACGTCTCCCGCCAGCGCGGGCGCATCCTGCGGCTGCTGGAGCAGCAGCTGGGGGCCATGCTCCGCAGCTAGTGGAAGCGCAGGGGAGCAGGGGGGCGGGGGAGCGGGGGTGCTCCCCCCTGCTCCCCTGCTCCCCTGCCCCCCAGCCCCCCGGCACAAGCGACCCTATATGGACACCCTCCTTCGCGCCCTCATTCGTGGCTTCGCGCGGTTGCTCTTTCGCCTGGCCCTGCGGTTAGAGATTGAGGGGCGCGAGCATGTGCCGCCCGGCGGGCCGCTGGTGATCATCGGCAACCACTTCAGCCTCTTTGAAGCGCCGTTGCTGATTTGCTTCCTGCCCTATGGCGACAGCGTTACCTGGCTGGCGGCGACGGAGCTACAGGAGAACCCCTTTTTGCGGGCGCTCATCCCTCTGTTCAACATCATTCCCGTCTGGCGCGGCCAGCCAGATCGGGCGGCTCTGCGGCGGGCGTTCGACTGGCTGGCGGCCGGCGGCGTGGTCGGCATCATGCCGGAGGGCGGCGTCGATGACTCGCTGCGCCATCTGACCCTGGCCGGCGAGTTGACCACCGATGCCAACGGTCCCCAATCACGCCTGAACGCCCAGCTCATCACCCCGCGGCCGGGCGCGGCCTATCTGGCTGTGCGCAGCGGCGCGCCCGTTCTGCCAACGGCCTGTCTGGGCACGGAGCGCATCCTGGCCAACGTCCGCCGCCTACGCCGGACGCCGGTGCGGCTGATCATCGGCCCCGTCTTTGGCCCGCTGACCATCGACGAGTCACTGCCGAAGGCCGAACGGCGCGAGCGGCTGGACGCCCTCGGCCACGAGATGATGCGTCACATGGCCGCGCTGATGCCGCCGGAGAACCGCGGCCCCTACCGCGACGCCTAGCCCGCTACGGGCACGCCGCGGCCGCCGCGCCAACGCAAATCTCTGCCCAGCTCGC
>DAOSMQ010000392.1:0-3065 GCA_035372725.1 Promineifilum sp. (SeqCode) | reverse complement strand
CGCATCGACCTGCTTTTTGACCCCGGCACATTCACCGAAATCGACACGCTCGTCTTGCCCCGCCACGAGACCTACCCCGGCGGCAAAGGCTCGCGCCTGGGCGACGGCGTCATCACCGGCTTCGGGCTGATCAACGGCCGGCGCGCCTTCGCCTCCTCGCAGGATGCCGCCGTCATGGGCGGCTCCCTGGGTGAGATGCACGCCAACAAGATCGTCAAGGCGATGCAGATGGCCCTCAAGTACGGCTGCCCCTTCATCGCCATCAACGATAGCGGCGGCGCGCGCATCCAGGAAGGCGTCGACAGCCTCGGCGGCTATGCGCGCATCTTCGACGCCAACTGCGAGGCGTCGGGCGTCATCCCGCAACTGTCGGTCATCATGGGGCCGTGCGCCGGCGGCGCGGTCTACTCGCCGGCCCTGACCGACTTCGTCTTCATGACCAATAACAGCTATATGTTCATCACCGGGCCGGACGTTGTGCGCTCGGTGATGCAGGAGAACGTCAGCTTCGACGAGCTGGGCGGCGGCATGATGCACAGTCAGGAGAGCGGCGTCTGCCACTTCCTGACGACCGACGACCGCGACTGCCTGGCCCGCGTGCGCACCCTGCTGAGCTACCTGCCCGGCAACAACCAGGACGACCCGCCCTACGTACCGCCCATTGACGACCCTGAGCGGCGCTGCCCGGAGCTGAACGAACTGGCGCCGACCGATCCCTACCACGCCTACGACGTGCGCACCGTCATCGGCAGCATCGTTGACGATGGCGCGTTCTTCGAGGTGCACCAGTTGTGGGCCGAGAACATGGTCGTCGGCTTCGCCCGCTTGAACGGCTATGTCGTCGGCATCGTCGCCAACCAGCCGATGGTGCTGGCTGGCTGCATCGACATCAAGGCATCGATCAAGGCCACGCACTTCATCCGCATCTGCGATGCTTACAACGTGCCCATCATCACTCTGCAAGACGTGCCCGGCTTCCTGCCCGGCCGCGACCAGGAGTATGGCGGCATCATCCGCAACGGCGCGCGCATGATCTACGCCTACAGCGAGGCCACTGTGCCCAAGTTATTGGTCATTTTGCGCAAGAGCTATGGCGGGGCCTACTGCGTCATGAGTAGCCGCGGTCTGCGCGGCGACCTGCTCTACGCCTGGCCCAACGCCGAGATCGCCGTCATGGGCGCGGAAGGCGCGGTCAATATCCTCTTCCGCCGTGACGTGCAGGCGGCCGAAGACCCGGAGGCCCGGCGGCGCGAACTGGTAGACGATTACCAGCGCAAATTCAACAACCCCTACGTTGCCGCTGCCCGCGGGCTGATCGATGATGTCATCGACCCGGCCGACACGCGTCGCGTGCTCATCCGTTCGTTGCAGATGACCATGTCCAAGCGCGAGCGCCACATTCCGCGCAAACATGGCATCTCGCCGATGTAGGGATTAGGGGCTAGGGGCTAGGGAAGAGATGGTCTCCCTGGCCCCTAGCCTCTGAAGAAAAGGAACGATCATGTTTAAGAAAATCCTCATCGCCAATCGCGGCGAGATCGCCGTCCGTGTCATCCGCACCTGCCGCGAGATGGGCATCTCGACGGTCGCCCTCTACGAGGCCAGCGACCGCGGCTCGCTCCATGTTCGTCTGGCTGACGAATGCGTCGCCCTGCCGGGGCCGCAGAGCTTCATGGACCCGGCCGCCATTCTGGCCATCGCCCAGGAGCAAGGCGTCGATGCCGTCCACCCCGGCTATGGCTACCTGGCCGAAGATGTGGCGTTCATCCGCACCTGCGACGAAGCGGGCATCGCCTTCATCGGCCCGCCGGCCGAGGTCGTCGAACGGCTGCGCAACAAGATCGGCGCGCTGGAGACGGCGCGCGCCGCCGGCATCCCGACGGTTGTCCATTCACCGCGGTCGTTCTCCGAAAACGAATTTGAGGGGCTGGCCGCGGCGGCTGAGGCTATCGGCTATCCGGTGGTGCTCAAGTCGTGTCGCGGCGGGCGTGGGCGTGGCGAGCGTGTTGTCCTGACGGCCGCGCAGCTACCCGACGTCGCCCGCCGGGCGCAGGTCGAGACGCAGGCCGTTTATGGCAACAAGCAGCTCTACGTCGAACGCGCCATCCTGCCCGCCCACCAGGTCGGCGTGCAGGTGTTGGCCGACCACTACGGCAACCTCGTCCACCTGGGCGAGCGCGAGGGGTCGGTCGTGCAGAGCAACCAGAAGATCGTCGAAGAGGGGCCGGCGCTGTGCCTCTCGGAGGCGCGGCGGGCAGAACTGCTGGCTACGGCCCTGCAGGTGGCGCGCCTGTTCGAGATGCAGAACCTGGGTACGGTCGAGTTCCTGGTGGATGGCAACGGCGACTTCTACTTCAGCGAGGTCAAGCCGCGCATCCAGATCGCCCACACACTGGCGGAGATGCTGACCCGCATCGACCTGGTGCGCGAGCAGATCCGGCTGGAGGCGGGCGAGCCGCTGAATCTGCGCCAGGAAGACCTCGTCCGGCGCGGCCATGCCATCATGTGCCGCCTGCAGGCCGAAGACCCCTTCCACCGCTACCTGCCCGCGCCCGGCCACCTGCGTCAGGTGCGCATGCCGGGCGGGCCGGAAGTGCGCGTCGATACCTATGTCTATGCCGGGGCCGACGTGCCATCTCACTACGACGCCCTGATCGCCAAGATCACCGCCTGGGCGCCGGATCGCGCCACCTGCATCGACCGCATGCGGCGCGCGCTGGAGGACGCCAACGTTAGCGGCGCGCCGACGAACCTGCCGCTGCTCCTGCGCATCTTGCGCGACGAGGCCTTCGTGCGCGGCGACTACTCCACCGACGTGCTCAGCCGTCTGGAAGTCGCGCCTGTGCCGGAGTTCGACCGCGTGCAGCGCGACCTGGCCGTGGCCGCGGCCCTCATCTACGCCCGCCGCCGCGAGGCCTTCAACCCGCAGACGCCCGACCAGTGGTCGAGTGGCTGGCACCGCAGCAGCCGCCAATTGAGCTAACGACAAGGAGCGAGGATTGATGACGTCCCTACTGGTGACAATTGACGGCACGGCCTACGAGGTCGAGCTGGGTCTGGTCAGC
>DAOSMQ010000391.1:0-3066 GCA_035372725.1 Promineifilum sp. (SeqCode) | reverse complement strand
TGGAGCGACGGCCGGCGCAGGTCGCAATCGACCAGGATGGTGCGGCGGCCGCTCTGGGCCATCGTCACGGCCAGATTGGCGATGGCCGTCGATTTGCCCTCGCCAGCCGCGGGCGAGGTAACCACCAGGGTGTGGATGGGCTGGTCAAGGCTGTAAAACGACAGGTTCGTGCGCAGCGTGCGGTAGGCCTCGGCCGCGGGGGAACGGGGATCGGTAATGGTCACAAGGCTCATGGTGCTTCGATTGACCTTACGCGGCGGCGAACCGCCACGTCGATGCTTACTCCTGCGGGATGGTGCCGATGACGGCGATGTTGAGATAGCGTTCGACATCCTCGCTGCGCCGCATCACGCCGGAGGCCAGCCACTCCAGCAGAAACAGCAGGGCCACGCCCAGCAGCAGCCCGAAGACGGCCCCGGCGGCGGTGTTGATCTTTGTGTCCGGGCGATCCAGGCCGGCCTGGGGGTCGTCGAGGAACTCGATGGTGATGCGGTCTTCCTTTTGCAGCTTGTCGTTGTTGGCGTTCTGCCACTGGATCAGTTGGTTGCCCCACGAGCGGGCGATGTCGTTGGCCAGGTTGGGGTCGGTGTTCTCCACCGTCAGGTCGATGACGAAGGCGTTGGCGTCGGAGGCCACGCGCACGTCGCCCAGCAGATCGCCGGCGGTCATGTCCAGTTGCAGGTCGTTGATGACCGCCTGGGCGCGGTAGGTGCTGCGCAGCCACTGCTCATAGCTGCTCAGCAGCGTCTTGGCCGCCTGCGCCTGGCCGAAGTCGGTGCGCGACGGCAGCACCAACAGCTTCAGGTTCGACTGGTAGACGGGCGTCTGGATACGGCTGAAGCCAAAGGCGGCCGCGGCCGTCAGGGCCATCAAGACCAGGATCAGCCAGCCCCGCTGGCGCAAGATGCGAAAAATGTCGCTTAGTTCCATATGTGTCGTCTCTTATCAGAAGGGGCGAGGGGCCAGGGACTAGGGGCCAGGGGAAGAGTGCTCTTCCCTGGCACCTGGCACCTGGAACCTGGAACCCTTCTTCCGCTCCCGCGGAATCGCGCCCAACACAGGCACACCCAGGCGCTCCAGTTCGGCGCGGTCGCGCACCGTCGGGTCGATGTAGTGGGCCAGCAGCGCCAGCCCCAGCCCGGCCGCCAGCGCCAGGGCCACGCGCAGCGGCAGGTCGAGTTGGCTGCGCAGGCCGGGGGCGATGGTGTTGACAACTGGTTCATCGAGCTGGATCAGCACCGCCCGTTCGCCGGCCAGCTGTGGCAGGGCCGTGGCGTTGTCCTCCGTCAGCACCGTGACGACGCCGCCGAGCATCTGTTGCAACAGCGCCGGGTCGCCGGCCGTCAGCGAGACGGTCAGCATACTGCGCGCGTTGTCCACGGCCAGCCCACCCTGAATCAGCCCGGCCGGCGCGTCGATGCCCTGCCCGGCCAGGCGCTGGCTGACGGCGGCGGCAAAGCGCCCGCCGCGAATCCAGTCGGTCAGGCCGTTGACGATGTACTCCGACGACAGCCAGTTGTAGTAGCGCTGCTCATCGAACTCGGCCGCCGCCGCGCCGGGCGGCTGGCCGACGAGAAAGCGCACGCCGGCGTTGTAGACCGTCGGCGCGGGCCGCCACGTCGCCAGCCCGGCAACGAGCACCAGCACAGCCGGGATCAGCGCGAGGAGCCAGTAGCGGCGGAGGATTGTCCAGGTGTGACGGAGTTCCATTCTTCGTACTTTTGGGCCACAAAGTCGGCGATGCGGCGCTTGAACACGGTGATGTCGTACTGCTCGGCGTGACGGCGAATGGCCGCGGGACTGACCACGAGCGGATCGAACGACTCGACCGCCTCGATGATAGCAGCAACGGACTGCTCGGCAAACAGCGCCCCGCTGACGCCGGGCACAACCGTCTCGCGCGCGCCGCCGGCGGCGTAGGCGATGACCGGCCGGCCGGAGGCGCTGGCCTGCAAGGGCGAGATGCCGAAGTCCTCTTCGCCCGGCCAGACAAACGCCCGGCAGCGGGCCAGCAGGTCGGGCAGGTCGGCGTCGGGCACGAAGCCCAGAAACTCGACCGTCGGCCCGGCCAACGCTTCCAGCCGCTCCCGGTCGCGGCCGCTGCCGGCGATCTTGAGCGGCCGGCCCATCTTGTTAAACGCCTCGATGAGCACATCGAGCCGCCGGTAGGGAACGAGGCGGCCGACGAACAGGTAGTAGTCGTCCACCCGATTCGACGGCGCGAAGCGCCCCACGTCCACCGGTGGGTAGATAATAGTCGCCTCGCGCCGGTAAACCTTGGCGATTCGCCGACGAACTTCATCCGAAATGGCGATGAAATAGTCCACGCGGTCGGCCGCCAGGCGGTCGTACTGGCGCAGGAAGGTCAGGAACGGGGCCAGGCCGGCGCGCGTCAGGCGGCCGAGGTCTTCCTGCTCGGCGTACTGGTGGTAGCGCCAGACGTAGCGCGTCGGCGTCAGGCAGTAGCAGACGTGCATCGTCTCCGGCCCGGTGATGACGCCGTGGCAAAAGCCGCTCTTGTTGCTGAGAACCACGTCGTAGCCGCGCAGGTCGAACTGCTCGAAGGCAAACGGGTAGAGCGGGAAGTAGAGCTGCTGCTTGCGGTGGGCGAAGGGCAGCCGGTCGATGAAGGCCGTGCGAATGTCCCACTCGCGCCAGTGGGCTGGCATGCGCGCGCGGTCGTAGAGCGAGGTATACAGCGGCGCGTCGGGATAGAGCGACACCAGCGCCGCCAGCACATCCTCCGCGCCGCCGAGTTGGTTGAGCCAGTCGTGGATGAGGGCGAGGTTCACAGAGAGGGATTATAGCCGGGAAACGGCCGCAACGGCAGCATTCGCGGTTGATGGTGCGGGGTCACGACAAAGGCATTAAGACACCTCATGCCAAGCCGCAATTTGATCGGCAAAGCGCGTGCTCGCCACTATAATCGATCTTGAACATGGTCAAGATGGTCAAGCCTGCCAACCACAACCGTCTACGCGCGGCCATCCACGCCGCCGGGCTGCTCTACGCTTTCGGCCTGGCCGCCTTGCTCCTTGCCAACTACTTTCTGCGCCAGACCTCGCC
>DAOSMQ010000390.1:0-3073 GCA_035372725.1 Promineifilum sp. (SeqCode) | reverse complement strand
CCTGGAAGAGGTTGACGACGTAAGGGCGGCCGCGCAATTCGATGGACTGCGACGAGGCCACGAGGTCGCGCGGGCGGCCGTCGCCGCCGATCATTTGCAGGGCGACATCCGACTGGCCCGCGCCCGCCGGCGGCAGGTGCCTGACCGGCGCGCGTGGAGCGCTCCCCGACAGGGCGGCCGAGTCAGCGGCGCTCATCAGCCCCAGCTCAACCGGCGAGTGGCCGAGCAGGGCGGCCACCGACCAGCCAATCATGCGCGCAAAGGCGTCGTTGATAGCCAGGTAGCGGCCATCTGGCGCGGCGATGACCATGCCGACGGGGCTGTTGTGGAAGACGCGCGCGAACATGGGCGCGTCGGCCAGGAGGAAGTCGGATGTTGGCAGGGGGGACGGGGGGTGGGTATCAGATGCGTGTTCGTGGCCGAAGTTGTGACGGCTGTCAGCCATTACACCTCATTGCCGTCTAGCGGCAACCGGGCGCGGACCACTGCGCCCCCCCCCGGCACGCTCTCTATCTCCAGTTTGCCGCCCAACTTCACCATGCGCTCGCGCAGGCGGGCCAGGCCCGCGCCGTTGGCCGAGGAGCCATCGACCTCGAAACCGCAGCCGTTGTCCTTGACTTCCAACCAGACAGCGTCATCGGCCGCGCCGACCACGACGGTCGTGGCTGTGGACGCGGAGTGCTTCAGGGCGTTGTTGAGCGCTTCCTGAGCAATCCAGAACATCTCCGCTTGCAAGCCGGGCGGGACGGCGACCTCGCCCTGTTCAACCAGGCGGGCCTGAATGCCGGCGCGCTGTTCAACGGCCTCCAGCCGGTGGCGCAGAGCGCCGACAAGCCCCTCTTGTTCCAGCAGCGTCGGCCGCAGTTCATAGACCAGCAGCCGCAGTTGGCGCAAGGCTTGTTGCGACAGTTCGCTGAGCCGGTTGATGTAGTCGCCGGTCGTGCTCAGGTCGGCCGTGGCTGAGTGGCGGCGGGCGGCCTCGGCCATGAGACTGGCGCTGTAGAGTGACTGCGTGACGGCCTCATGCAGATCGCGGGCCAGGCGCTGGCGTTCGTCCTGGGCCGCGCGCGCGGCGGCTTCGGCCACCTGGATTTGCGCGGTGATATCGACCATCGCGCCGATGAAGCGAACGGGTTGGTTGTTCTCGTCGCAGATGAGATAGCCGCGGTCGAGGACGTTGGCATAGTGGCCGTCGGCGCACAGAAAGCGATACTCGCTGGCCCAATAGCCCTCCTGGGCGGTCATAAAGGCCCTGATTGTCTTCTCGACCTCCTCGCGGTCGTCGGGGTGGACGTGGTCGCGCCACCACGCGTGGCTGGCGCTGTCTTCCGGCGCAAAGCCGAAGAGGGAGTGCAGGCCGTGGTTCCACAGAACCACATTGGTATTCAGGTCGCGGTCCCAGATGGCGTCGGTGGTCACGTCGGCAATGACGCGCAGCCGCTCCTCGCTGGCCCGCAAAGCCATCTCGACGGCGCGCTGCTCGGTGACATCCTGGGAGATGGACAGGCGCACGGGGCGGCCCTCCATGCTAAAGGCATAGCTGACGACATCGACATCGATCAGCGCCCCGTCCTTGCGCCGGTGGCGGCCGACGCCCAGGTGCGTCTCTTTGGGGTCGCGCACGCGGGTCAGAACCTGCGCCCACTCGTTGTCGTCGCTGATCACCCAGAGGTCAGCGGCCGATAGGGCGGTGAACTCGTCGTGGCTATAGCCGTATTGGCGGCAGGCCGCCGGGTTGACGTCGACAAACCGCAGCGTCTCGACGTCGTAGACCAGCAGCGGCAGGGGAATGCTCTGGAAGAAAATGCGGAAGCGGCTTTCGGCGCTCTGCAAGGCAGACTGAACCTGCTCGTGGTCGGTCAGGTCCTGGATCATCGACACCAGGTAGCTGGCGCCGTCGATCTCTTCCAACTGGACTGAGCCAATGGCCGTGCGCGTCTCGCCCTCGCGGGTGCGCAGCAGCAGAGGAACGTCGCCCAGCTTGCCGGCGCGACGCAGCACCTCGACGACCATGCCGCGCTCTTCGCTATGCCCCAGGCCAAAGACGGGAAAGGCCTGGCCGATCAACTCGGCCGGCGCGTACCCCAACATCTGGGCGTAAGCCTGGTTGACCTCCACGTAGCGCCCCTCCGCCAGGGTAGTGACAACCATGCCCACAGGACTATCGTGGAAGACGCGATAGAAAAGCGAACCCGGATCAAGTATTGTAGGCTCCATAGTCGCGGCGCACAGACAGAAATGTGTATACGTATTGTATAGAGGTAGCCAGAGGCAATCATGGGTCAAATGTCGGGTTTCTGACAGACAGGGGCAGTGGCTATAATCGCCCGACAGGCTGGGATAACCCGGCCAGCAAACACAAGGAAGGAGCGATGATGCCAAAACTACAGACGCAGGGCGTCCACCATATCACTCTCATCGGGGCTGACCGGCAGACGTCGATCGACTTCTGGGAAGGGGTATTGGGGATGCCGTTCATTTTTGAGCAACCGAACCTGGATGTGCCGGCCGAAAGTCATCTCTATTTCGACCCCGGCGATGGCCGTCTGATCACGATCTTCACCCGCGAAGACCGGCAGCCGACCGGCGAGAACACGCCCGAAGTCATCGGCGCGGTTCACCACCTGGCCTTTAACGTCTCGCGGGCCACCTACACCCAGGTGGTGGCGCGGCTGGCCGAGCGGGGCATCGCCAACAGCGGCGAAGTCGACCGCGGCTTCATGTATTCGATCTACTTTCGCGATCCGTTAGGGTTCCTGATCGAGCTGGCCAACTACAAGTTCGAGCCGCCGGCGGGCTACAGCCATGCCGAAGTGCTGCTGGAGGCCCACCTGCTGCGCGTGGCCCGCGGCGACCACCACATCGCCGACGGCCACGTGGCCGACGCGATTGAGGCGTTGACGCAGAGGGGAACGCGATCGTTGTCGCGGTTGTAGAGACGGGTCGCCGACCCGTCTGTACTAGAGACGGGTCGCCGACCCGTCTGTACTAGAGACGGGTCAGCGACCCGTCTCTACGGGCCTTTCATCCGGGTAGTTCTTCGGCCACGCCCTGTCCGTAGGCCACAAAGTCC
>DAOSMQ010000389.1:0-3076 GCA_035372725.1 Promineifilum sp. (SeqCode) | reverse complement strand
GTCGGTGTGTTGGGCGCGCAGGAAGCCAAGCTGGCTCTGTGTGCCCTGCAAGTAGCCCTTGCCCAGCCAGCCGCCGCTGCCGATGCTGATCTCGGCCTGATCGACGTTAAACACGTCGTCCTCATTGGCTGCCTCAGGGTTCAGAAACGTGGACACGCGGTCTTTCTGGTAGTCGGCCAGCAAGGGGAATATGGCGATGCCCAGCCCAACGCCAAGAAATAGCAGGGCCGCGAAGTGTCGCAGCGGCAGCCCGGCCAGCCAGAGCATGATGAACCAGATGAACATGAACAAGAGAGTCATGCCCAGATTCGGCTGGATGAAGATCAGGCCGACCGGCAGGGCGAAATAGGCCAGGGTCAGCAGGGTGTTGGAGAAGCGGCCGATGAGGTGCCGCCGATTGGCCAGGAATTGGGCGAAGGTGACCGTGATGAAGATGCGGCCGAATTCCGACGGCTGAATCTGGAACGACGGCGTGATCTGAATCCAGCGCCGGGCCTCATTGTTGACCTGGCCGGTGACGATGACGGCCACGAGCAGCAAGACCAACCCGCCATAGATATACCAGTGCGCGGATGTGAGAACGCGGTAGTCGATGGCGGCCACGACCAGCAGGATGATCAGACCGAGGATGGCCCAGATGAGTTGCTGCTGGGGGTAGCCAGCGAAATTGGGCGCGCCGGTGATGGCGCTACGGATCATCAGGATGCCATAGGCCGTCAGCAGCAGCACCGCCGCCAGTAGCCAAACATCGAAGTAGCGCCAGACTGAGGTCTTGCTGAGCATAGCCGCCTATTGTGCCTGCAAGCCGGGGGCGAAACCAGGGATTTCACCGATTTCACAGGATAGGGGCCAGGTTCCAGGTTCCAGGGAAGAGCGTTCTTCCCTGGAACCTGGCCCCTGGAACCTCGTCCCTAGCCCCTATCCCCTAGTCCCTCTCCGTGCGGCCAGCAGGGGCACCTCGGCGATCAGCCGGTTCTCGCGCGCGTTCTGCTCCAAGTGCACGGCGACATTGACCGTATCGACGGCCGTGTGTCGGGCGATGACCTCGATGATGTCGTCCTTGATCTGCTCTAACAGACCGGGCGGCAGGTCGGCGCGATCGTGGGTCAACACCATCTGCAAGCGCTGCTTGGCGATCTGGCCGCTGGTTTCGTTTTTACCGAGCAATCGATTGAGCCAGCTCATGCGTTGCTCCTTCTCAATTCTGGCCGTTCATGAAGGCGCGCAGGCGGCTCATGAAGGTCGGTTTGACGCTCAGGTCCATGAAGGGCACGCTTTCGCCGTCCAGGCGGCGGGCCACGTGGCGGAAGGCCTCGCCGGCGCTGCTGCCGTTCAGCCCATGCATCACCAGCGGCAAGCCCTGGTTGCTGGCCACGAGGATGCGCTCGTCTTCGGGGATGACGCCCAACAGCTCGACGGCCAGGATGTCGAGGACATCGTCCACCGAGAGCATATCGCCGCGGCTGACCATCTGCGGCTTGACGCGGTTGACGATCAATTGCCCCGGCCCTTTCTCCTCGGCTTCGATGAGGCCGATGATGCGGTCAGCGTCGCGCACGGCCGACACCTCCGGGTTGGTGACGATGAGCACCTTGTCGGCCGGGGCCACGGCGTTGCGGAAGCCGCGCTCGATGCCTGCCGGCGAGTCGATGACGATGTAGTCCATCTCCTGGCGCAACTGGTCGCACAGCAGGACCATGTCCGACGGGCTGACGGCTGTTTTGTCGCGCGTCTGGGCCGCGGGGATAAGGTATAGCTCCGGCTGGCGCTTGTCCTTGATCATCGCCTGGCGCAGCCGGCAGCGACCCTCCACAATGTCAACGAGGTCATAGACGATGCGGTTCTCCAGCCCCATGACCACGTCGAGATTGCGCAGGCCGATGTCGGCGTCGATGGCCGTTACCCGCTTGCCCAGCATAGCCAGCGCCGTGGCCAGGTTGGCGGTCACGGTCGTCTTGCCGACGCCGCCCTTGCCCGATGTAACTGTCAGCACTTGTGCACTCATAGGATTCGACCTTCTGTTCATTCCTGCCGAAAAGGCGCTACCATCACTGCACACTTCTTGATGGCAGTTACGCTCAACTCGTTGGCCGGGTCACCCACGGTTCGGCGACGATCTGCCCGTCGCGGATGGCCGCCTGCTCCGGGGAGCGGCCGGGACCGTTGTCCGGGGCGATGGCGATGTGGTCGGCGATGCGTAGCTGGGTCGGGTTCAACTCCAGGGCGCAAATGACCGCGCTGGTGTCGCCCAGCGCGCCGGCGTGAACCAGACCGCGCAGCCGCCCCCAGACGATGACGCTGCCCGCGGCCATGACCTCCGCGCCAGGGTTGACATCGCCGACGATGACGACGTGCCCTTCGTGCCAGATAGCCCGGCCGGAGCGCACCGTCTCGCGCAGCAGCAGGGCGTTGGCCGGCGGCGGCTCTTTGGCCGGCGGCTCGCCGCCGTTGGGCGGCGCGGCCAGGGCATTGCCGTCCAGGTCAGTGGCGCTGCCGGACAGGCGCGTCGCCAGCCCGGCGCGGCGGACAGCATCGCGCGTATCGCCGTCTGCGGCCAGCACGGCCCACAGCGTCATGTCGTGGGCCGCGAACAACTGGCCCAACGCCGCCAACTGCTCGCCGCCCAGCGCCCGGCCGCCCACATCGACGGCCACCCGGCTGCCGGCCAGAAAGGCCCGCTTGCGGGCCAATTCGTCGCCCAGCGCCTCGGCCAATGGTACGTTGGCCCGGTCGCTGACCCGAATCAGCAGGCCGTCGCGAATACCTTTGATGTCAACCGCCGGTGTCACGCGCTTCTCGTCGCCTGCCATTACGCTCGACTAACCATCACTGTGCCATCCATACGCTTGCAGTATTGTTGAAATGATACAACAAGTTCAACATCATGGCAAGTAGCCGCCATGACAGCGGCCATGTATAGCCGTTTACAGAGAGGGAGGGCCAGATATATGCCCTGAGCAGGCGCGCCCCGCGGTGGGCTACTCAGGGCTGGGGCTGACGGTCGAGGACGCGTAGGCAGTCGGGGCAGACGTGCTCGCGGCCGATGGTCTTCAGACGGCTGTGGGCGCGGCGGTCG
>DAOSMQ010000388.1:0-3089 GCA_035372725.1 Promineifilum sp. (SeqCode) | reverse complement strand
GCTATCCGGGGTGGGCGAGGAACTTCCAAACACAGAGATGACCTGGTTCATAGACACATCCAATAGACGAAGCGCTCAGCCGGCCAGGCCGGGCACGCCAGGGATGGACGCGGCGAAGCGCGCGGCGTTGCGAATGGCCTCCGCCACGGCGGCGACGGCCATATTGCCGACCAACGTGACCGGGGCCGCGACGCGACGGGTGGACAGAGCGAAAGCCACATCGCCGTCGTGGCGGGTGTGCGACGGCCGCACGGCGATAGCCAGACCGTTGTGGGCCTGGTGGGTCAGCCGGGCCAGCTCGTTGCGTGTCAGGATGGCGTCGGTGGCCACGACCACCAGCGTCGTGTTCGTGCCCGGCAGCGGCAAGCGGGCTTCGTCCACGAAGCGCAACGGGTTGCGCTCGGCCAGCCAGCCGCCGGCCGGGTCGCGCGCGCCGGCCAGCACGGTACCGTCGGCGTTGACGATGTCGCCGACGGCGTTGACCACCGCCGCCGCGGCCACTTCGACGCCCGCCTCGCGCACCGAGGCCACGCCAAAGCCACCTTTCATCATGTACTGGAAGCCGGCCCACTTGCCCACCAGCACGCCCGCCCCAACGCCGACATTGCCCTGATCGATTTCACCCTCATAGCCAGTGGCGGCCTCGCAGGCCGCGTAGCCCATGGCCGCGTCGGGCGTGAAGGTGCGACCCGGCCAGAGGTCAAAGACGACCGCCGCCGGCACAATGGGCACGGGGCGGATGGGCGTCGGGTGGCCGATGCCGCGCTCGGCCAGATAGCGCATCACGCCGTCGGCCGTGGCCAGCCCAAAGGCGCTGCCGCCAGTCAGCACCACGGCGTTGACTTCCTTGTCATCCGGCTTGTCGGCAGCCAGCACGGCCAACTCGCGGCTGCCGGGGGCTGGGCCACGCGCCTCAACGCTGCCGAACGTGCCCGCCGGACAGAGGAAGACCGTGCAACCGGTGGGATACTCAGGGTGTGTGGCGTGGCCCAGGCGCACGCCGGCGAAGGGGATCATCTGTTGGTCATCCATTGCCCACCTCGTCTGGTCGCCTGCGTGTTTGCCGGCCAGGCCGCGAAATGGGCCAAATCTGCCACAACTCTAGCACTGCTATTACGCAATTCCAAGAGAAAACCGCTATGCTGATAGTCGCCGTGGCAACGTGTGCTAGAATCGAGTGTCGTTGTCTCGGAAAGAAAAGCATGACAAGGGCCCTGGTCGATATCCGTATCTTACAGCGCGAGTACTTGCTGGGCATCAGTCGGGCGATGACGGCCGAGTTAGACCTGCATGACCTGCTACGGCTAATCCTCAAGTCGGCCGTCGAACTCGTCTCCGGACAGGCGGGTATGATCGCCCTGGCCGAACCGGGCAGCGAACGCTTACGCGTCGCCGCCGTCTACGGCATCCCCCCCCACCTGGTTGATCACTTCGCGCCGCTGATGCGTGGCTTGCCCTATCGCGAGGGCCACGATGGCGAGGCGTTTCCCGAACTGGTGGAGCAGCTACGGCGCGTGGCTAAGGAGGCCAACCTCGGCCTGAGCCAGGTCATCCGCCTGCCGCTCAGCAGCGGCGGCATCGTCATTGGCCTGATCTACGTCTTTCAGTCCGGCAACTATTACTTCGTCGAAGACGCGCCCAATCTACTGCGCAGCTTCGCCGAGCAAGCGGCTATCGCCGTTGGCAATGCCCGGCTATACCAGCGCGTCAATCAGGAAAAGCAGCGTCTGGACGCGATCCTGGAGCAAAGCGCCGACGGCGTGATGATCCTTGACCCACAACTGAAGATCACCGTCTTTAACCGCGCCCTGAGCCACATGACCGGCTGGCCGGCGGCTGAGGCCATCGGCCGCAGCCACGCGGACGTCATCCAGTGGCAAACGTTGAAAACGGAGTCGGACTTGAACGCCGCGTTGGCCCGCAACTGGCCCCAACCCAATGCCGCCCATCTCTACGTCGAAGGCGAGGCGCGCCGCCGCCGCGACGCTGCCTGCCCCACCGAGCGCGACACACTCAGCCTGGGCATCACCTACGCCCCGCTGCTCGGCGCCGACGGCCAAATGACCGACATCATCGCCAACGTCCGCGACCTGACCCGCTATCGCGAGGAAGAGGCCCTGCAGAAGACATTCATCTCGGTCATCAGCCACGAGTTAAAGACACCGGTGTCGATCATCAAGGGCTATGCCGGCACATTACGACGGCCGGAGGGCCGCTGGTCGCCAGACGTGCTCGACGAGTCGTTGGCCGTCATCGAAGAGGAGGCCGATAACCTCAACGGGCTGATCGACAACCTCCTGGAGGCCTCGCGCTTGCAGGCGGGCACCTTCACGCTGGAGATCAGCGATGAAGTCAGCTTGCCGCGGCTGGCCGCGGCCGTAGCCCGTAAGTTCACAACGCAGACGAAGACCCACACCATCGCCGTCGATTTCCCGGCCGACTTTCCGACCGTCATCGGCGACGAGCGGCGGCTGACACAGGTGCTCAACAATCTGGTCAGCAACGCCATCAAGTACTCGCCCGACGGCGGCCGGATTGACATCGCTGGCGAGGTGTACCCGCAGCACGTCACTGTATCGGTCTGCGACGAGGGCATCGGCATTGCCGCCCGCGACCAGCATCGTATCTTCCAGAAGTTCTCCCGCGTCGATAACGCTCTCAGTCGCAAGACAGAGGGCACGGGACTGGGGCTGTATCTGTCACGGGCCATCGTTGAGGCGCATGGCGGCCGCATCTGGTTCCGCGGCAACAGCGAAGGCGACGCCGGCGCGCCGGGAACGACATTTACCTTCTCGCTGCCGCGAGATTAACCGAAGGACACTTCGCGCGGACGGCTGAAGCGCGGCACATGCCCGCCCTATGCCACCCCGCGCCGATCAAGGAGACGGAATGCAAACGCAGATTACCTGCCCCAATTGCGGCGTACCCTACGTCGCCGACATCCATCAGGTCATTGACGCCGCGCGCCAGCCACAGCTTAAAGAGATGTTGCTGTCCGGCCAGCTCAATGTCGCCGTCTGCCCCAACTGTGGCGCGGGCGGCCGTGTCGCTACGCCCCTGCTCTACCACGACCCCGACCACGACCTGTT
>DAOSMQ010000387.1:0-3098 GCA_035372725.1 Promineifilum sp. (SeqCode) | reverse complement strand
GCGCCCAGCAGCGCCGCGGCCCGGCCGACGACCACTTCCGGCTGCAACCGCCGCAGGCAGATATAGGTGGCCAGCCCGGCGAAGAAGAAATGCCAGACGACCAGCGCTTCGACGCCGCGATAGGAGAAGGCCGGCCAGAGGAAGAAAAGCAGCAGGTTGAATGGGTAGAAGATGCCTGATTGGTTGTCGGCCAGAAAGGGCGCGCCGGCGTACTGGTGCGGGTTCCAGAAGGGGATTGTGCCGGCGCGCAGGCTGTCGGCGGCGAAGCGGTACATGGGGAACAGGAAGGAGACGGAATCGCCGCCGCCCTTGGGCAGCCAGGCCCGGCCGGCAACCACCGGCGCGAAGAAGACCACCGCGACCAGGGCCAGCAAGCCAATGGGGGCAAGCTCGCGTGCCGCGCCACGCCAGGGTAGGCCGCGGGCGCGGGGGCCGGAGTGCTCGCCGGCCCCCGCGGTCAAGTCAGGGCCGGGCAGACGGAAGAACGGTCGTCGCGGACGCTGCTCTGGACCGGTGTCGAGCGACGGCGCACTATCGGAGGTTTGCCCCATAATGTCAATCGCCGATTGTAGCACAGGCCGGCGCGCCGCCGCCACCATGGGCAAGAGAGCGGCACACACCCTGTAGGGGCGGGTCTCAGACCCGCCCCTACAATAGCCCCTATCTATGCCTGTTCCATCCCACCCCGCACTAACTCCATCACCGGCGCAAACAACGTCCCATTGGTGGCTACGGCTTCGCCGGCGAAGATGGTCGGCGTGCCGCGCCAGTCGGTGAAGGTGCCGCCAGCCTCCTCCAGGATGACTTGCAACGGGCCGCAGTCCCACAGGGCCATGACCGGGTCGAGCATCACCTCGGCCCGGCCGGTGGCCACCAGGGCGTAGCCATAGGCGTCGCCCCAGGTGCGTTGATAGTAGGTGGCGTCGATGAGCCGCTGGAAAGGGGCCTGTCGGTTGAACTGGGCGAAGGTGTTGAGGTCGCTGGCCAGCAGGACGGCATCGGCCAGACGGGCGACGGCCGAGACGTGCGCCCGGCGGCCGTTCCAATAGCAGCCACCGCCCCGCGTGGCGTAGACCATCTCATCCAGGGCGGGGAAGTAAGTCACGCCCAGCAGCGGTTGCTCCCCCTTGACCAGCGCCAGCAGCACGCCGTAGAAGGGCACGCCGCTGATGAACGACTTCGTGCCGTCAATGGGGTCGATGATCCAGGTGTAGCCGCTGTCGCGGCGGCCGGGCTGGTGGCCATACTCCTCGCCAATGAGGGCGTGGTCGGGCCAGGCGGTCATGATGAGGTCGCGCAGCTTTTGCTCGGCCTGCCGGTCGGCGATGGTGACGGGGCTGTTGTCGGCCTTGCGCTCGGCGGCCAGGCCGGTCTGGAAATGACCCAGAGTGATCCGCCCAGCCTGCCAGGCGGCATCGAGGGCAAAGGCGAGTAGCGTGGCGAGATCGGCTTCGATAGACATGGCGGATGCTATTCCTGAATGACGATCCGGCGGCTGCCCCCGGCTGTCTGGCGGTGGTGGAGGATGGTTGCCCCGTCCGTCTCCATGAAGGGCATGGGCAGGAACGCGCCCAGGGTGAAGACGAGCAGGTTTTCTAGCGCGAACAGAGTGCTGACCATCCGGGCGACGCCGCCAACGGGCCAGGCCAGTACAGCCGCCAGCGCTCCCCCGCCGGCCAGCCAGGCGCTGGCCCGCGGGCCACCCAGGGCGCGGGCGACGTGGACCTCATCGGGTAGCGCCGGCTCGTCGGGCGGGTAGAGCGACGTGCCCAGCACGCCCCACAGCCGCACGCCGGTCATGGGGTAGCCGGCGCGCGCGGCGGCGCGGGCGTGGCCCTTCTGGTGCCACAACTCGGACAGAAAGTGCAGTGCCGCCGCCAGCACCCCGCCGGCCACCGCCTCACCGGGCGACAGGCGAAACAGTCGCCGGCCGACGAAGCCGAAGACAATGGCAAGCAGGAGCGCGCCAACGCCCGCGGAGGGGGTCGCGCTGATCGTGAACCGTTCCGGCGAAGATTGTGGCGTCATCATTCGATTCGCGGATAGATCAACAGGACATTTTCCAGCACCAGGCGGGCATTGCCGTTCTGGGCCAGTTGGCGAAGGGCCGCTTCGGTCTGGCGCAGCGCGGCCAAGACCTGCGGCCGTGGCCACTGCGCCGCCAGGTGGTGGAGTTGTTCCACCCGGTCGATGTTGCTGATGGCGTCATCGCGGTGAGGGCCGAAAGCGAGCAGGGCCATGTCGCGCCACCAGCTCAGCCACGTGCGCAGCAGGGCGGGCAGCGTATCCGTCTTGCGCGCCAGCGTCTCGGCCAGGGCGAAGCGAGCCACCAGCGAGCCGCTCAGCGCCTGGTCGAGCGTCGCCAGTTGCGCCTCGCGGTCGTGCAGCGCCGCCGGCTGCCGGTGGGCGCTGATGGCCCAGCCCAGCCGGCCGTCGGCCAGGTGGGCAAGCAGGTTGGCCTCGTCGGGGCTGGCGTCGAAGTGGGTGAGCAGCGCCTCTTCGACCAGTGGCGTGGCCAACGGCCGCAACCCCATTGTCCGGCAGCGAGAGTTGATCGTCGGCAGGACGCTGTCGCTGTCGGCGGCCGTCAGCAGCAAGATCACATGGGCCGGCGGCTCCTCCAGCGTCTTCAGGAAGGCGTTGGCGGCATTGGGGTTGGCCGTATCGAAGCGCCGTAGCAGGGCGATCTTGTAACGCCCCTCATAGGCCGACAGGCTCAGGTCACTCTGTAAGCGACGGATGGCTTCGATCTTGATCGATGGCGTGCCGCGCTCGCTGACTTCGGGCACGACGACGCGCACGTCGGGGTGCTTATCCTCGGCGATGAGCTGGCAACTGCGGCACTGCCCACAGGGCCGCTCGCCGGCCGGGGCGGCGCAATTGAGCGTCGCGGCGAACGTCCGCGCCAGGGTCATCTTGCCAATGCCATCGGGGCCGGTGAACAGGTAGGCGTGGCCGGCGCGGCCGTGGGCCACGGCGTTGCTCAGCAAGCGGACAGCCCATTCATGGCCGATGATCGCCTTCCAGCCAGAAGCAAGGGGGAGCATGTGAGAATTGTAACCTGTCATGGAAATGCAGGAAAGAAACGCCCCTCTCCC
>DAOSMQ010000386.1:0-3099 GCA_035372725.1 Promineifilum sp. (SeqCode) | reverse complement strand
TCGCCGTCGGGCTTCTGGTCGGTGTAGACGCGCATCCGCGTCCGGCCGCCCAGGTCTTCCAGCAGCACGGTAATGGTCGATTCGGCCGGGAAATCGTCGCCCATGCCGTAGGCCGCGGGCGAGACGACGTTGCCGTGTTCGTCGCTGAAGCTGTCGGTGTAGACCAGCCGCTCCAGCGGAACGACCTCCCGAAAGACGCCGGTTGACCAGTAGTCGTGGCCGCCGGGGTCGCGCATGCCCCAGAGATAGCGACCGCCCGGCCGCACGTCCATACGGGCGGCGGGCGAGGTGAAATGCTCCGGCCCCCACCAGCGCATCAGCCACTCCGGGTCGGTCCAGGCCCGCCAGACGGCTTCGCGCGGAGCATCGAAAATGCGTTCACTGATCAGGTATTGTGTCTCGTTCATCACTCTTGTTCCTTGGGCGGCTTGGCCCCTTCTTCCTTCAGAAGCGCGTCCAGGGCGTCGAAGCGCCTGGCCCACTGGTTGCGGATGGCGCTGGCCCAGTCTTCGACCTCGCGCATGGCCTCCGGGGCGACGCGGTAGATGCGCTGTTGGGCGCGCTTCTCCATGTGCACCAGGCCGGCCTCGCGCAACACCTTGAGGTGCTGGGAAACGGCCGGTGCGCTGACCGAGAAGCGGCTGTGAATCTCGGTCGCCGATAGTTCGCCCTCGCGCGCGAGCATCTCCATGATTTGGCGACGATTGGGGTCGGCCAGGGCGTGGAATGTATCCATGCGCAGCATTATAAATGATTCACTTAAATAAGTCAATACTTAAATTAGTGGCCGGCGGCGCGCCGACCTGACAGGTAGGCGGCCACGCATGAGCCTTTCACCGGAGAACGGCGGGCCGCCCATCTGTCAGGTCAATGACCGCTACTCCCCACTGCCCACCGGCCACTTTTCCACTATAATAGAAGTTAAAGGAGATCGACGTGCAATCGCTGCTTTCGGCCGTCCTGGTCATCCTGATCATTTTTGTGCTGCTGATCATCTTCGTGCCGGCGTGGCTGGAGCGCCGGGCGCGGGCCCATGCCGTTCTGCGCGAGCAATTCGCCGCCGACATTCAGGCCCAGGAGCGCGCCGCGCGGCGTTTGGAGCTGTCGCTCAGCCCCTATGCCCGCGGGCGTTCGGCCCACTTTGTCGCCCGCGTCGACGCGGCCCGCGAGCGGCTGGCCTCGGTGCGGGTCCTCGTCGGCGACGCGGCGGCGACGCTGGACGCGCTGCGCCTGCCCGTGGTCTACAAGTATTTGCTGCCCGTCCAACACTTTGCCCTCGTGCCGCGCGACGCCGGGGCCATCCTGGCCGACACGCGGGCCGTTCGCCGGCTGCGCGGCCAACTGACGGCCGTGGCCGCGGCCGCGGCCGCCGCCGAGGCGGCGGTGGGCGAGCTGACGGCGCTGCCGCAGACGTTGGCCGAGGAGCGCCGCGCTCTGGCCGCGCAACTCGACGGCGTCGACGCCACTCTGCGCGCCGAACGGGCCGCCGGCATTGAGCGGCTAAGCGACCTGGAAGGCGAACTCAACCGGCTGCGCGCGCTGCTGGCCCGGCAACAGACCTGTGGCGACGGCCCGCCGGCGATGCTGGACGATGGCGCCGCGGCGCTGGAGGAGGCCGCCCCCGGAGCGACGGCGCTGGCCGGGCAGGTGGCCGAGGTCGCCGCGGCCCGCGTGCGCCTGGACGAGCGCTTGCGGGCCGTGGCCACCGACCTGGATGATATCCAGGCCGGGGCCAAGGCCACGCCGGCGGCCGCCCCCTCTCAGGTGCGGTCGCCGTTGCGCCGGGCGGCGGCGCTGCTGAACGAGAGCGCCGCCGAGCACCGCCGCGCCCGCGATTTCGCCGCCGCCGAGGCCGACATCGCCGCGGCGGCGCGACTGGTAGTCCTGGCCCGCGATGCCGCCGCTGCCGCGGCCCACGGCCGGTTGCTGGCCGACCGCGACGATGGCGTCAGCCTGGCCGCGCCCATCGCTGACCTGCGCCGCGAGTTGGGCGAATTGCTCGACGGGCTGGAGAACCGGCTTGGCAGCGCCTCGCGCGAGGCCACCCTGGTGGCCCGCGCCGGCGACATTCGCCGCCGGGCCGAAGCGCTGCTCTCGCGGCAGGATGAGGTGATCGCCGCGCTGGATCGCGACGCGTCGGCCGTTCAGGCCCGTCTGGCTCACGGTTGGGAGGCGGCCCGGCAGCTGCTGCCGCTGGCGGCCGACGACCCGTTGGCCCGCCGCTACGCCGCCCTGGCCGCCGCCACCGACGAGGCCCGCCGCAGCCCGACGGCGCTGGAGGCCTACCGGCGCGACGCGGCCGCGTTTGAGGCCGAGATGGCTCCCTGGGTGACACGGGTGCAGGCCGGGCGGCAGCTTGTGGCCGAGTTGCGCGCCCGCCTGCCGCAGCAGATCGACGCTGCCATCCAGTTGGCCGCGCCGTGGGCCTGCTTGCAGGAGCATGTCGCTTTCATCCATCAGCGCGCGCTCGATTTCGAGTCGGCGCAAAGCCAACTGGCCAGGGCCAGCCGTCGTCGCGAGGCCGAGCCGCCCCTCGATGAGTTGGCAGACATCGACAGCCAGGTGGCCGAACGTATGACCTTGCTCGGCTACCAGGCCGACCGGCTGCGCTTTCTGGAGACGGGGCTAGGCGAGATCATCGCCCTGGCCGAGGCCGACAGCGAAGGGTTGCCGCCCGATGACCCGGCCCTCGTCCGGCGCAATAAGGCCATTCGCCTGATTGCCCAGTACTCCAAGCAGGCCCACGCGGCGCAGAAGTACGAGGATGCCTCGTTGGCCCTTTCGCGCGCCGCCGATGTGGCCAACCGGGCGGCGCTGTAGGCGTTGAGGACGGGAAGGGGCAGGGGAGCAGTGGGTCAGTCGTTAGCGGCCGGCCCCCCCCAGCGCCAACAGCAGATACTCCGCATAGAACAGCCCCCACAGGACAAAGTACAACCGCGCCATGGATGGCGGGCGAGCCGGGTCGGTGCGGCGGCTGATGAGCCAGAAGACGGCCAGCAGGGCGACGCGGACGGCGATGAGCGCCGCGGCCGCCGGGCCGGGCCGGGCCAGCAGCGCGCCGATGGGCAGCAGGTAGAGCGCCGTCAGCAGGGCGCGGCC
>DAOSMQ010000385.1:0-3124 GCA_035372725.1 Promineifilum sp. (SeqCode) | reverse complement strand
ACGAGATCGCCATCGAGGAAGGGGCGACCCACGTCCGCGTTGGTCGCGCCCTGTTTGGCGAACGTGAAGCGAAACTCTGAGGTGAAATGAACCTGGTCAGTCTGATTAATGCTCTCTTCTTTATCTTCTACGTGCTGATATTCGCCCACATCATCCTATCGTGGGTGCGCCCCAGTCCTTACCACCCCGTCTGGGGGCCGATTATCCGCCTCGTTAATGGCGTCATTGACCCGATTGTCACGCCCGTGCGCCGGTTGATGCCGCCGATGGGTGGCCTGGACTTCAGCCCGATGATCATTCTGCTGCTGGCGCGGCTGCTGCAGGGGGTGCTGATCAATCTAGTCCGCTAGGAGAATAGGGGCTAGGTTTTAGGTTTTAGGGACTAGGGAAGGGCGCTCTTCCCTAGTCCCTAGAACCTAATCCCTAGCCCCTAATCCCTGGCCCCTGGTCCCTATCTCAGTCCCGTCAGCGCGCGGGCAATGACCATGCGCTGAATCTCGCTGGTGCCCTCATAGATCTGGGTGATCTTGGCGTCGCGGAAGTAGCGCTCCAGCGGCATCTCCTTGCTATAGCCCATGCCGCCGTGGATCTGGATGGCCTGGGTCGTCACCCACATGGCCGTCTCGCTGGCGAAGAGCTTGGCCTCGCTGGCCTCCAGGGAGTAGCGGCCGCTGCCACCCCTGGCGGCCATCTTGGCCAGCGCCGCCTGGTAGATGAGCAGCCGGCTGGCGTCGATGCGGCACTTCATGTCGGCCAGCTTGGCCTGAATCTGCTGGAATTCGCCGATCTTCTGGCCGAACGCCTCGCGCTCCCTGGCGTAGGCGACGCTGGCCTCGAAGGCCGCCTCGGCGATGCCCAGCGCCTGCGAGGCGATGCCAATGCGCCCGGCGTCGAGGACGGTCATGGCGATCTTGAAGCCCTCGCCCTCCGCGCCGAGGCGGTTCTCCACCGGGCACTCGTAGTTGTCGAAGAGAATCTCGCTGGTGGCGCTGGCGCGGATGCCCAGCTTCGGCTCCTTCTTGCCGCGCGCGAAGCCGGGCCGGTCGGTCTCGATGATGAACGCCGTCACGCCCTTGTGCTTCTTCTCCGGCTGGGTCATGGTGAAGAGGATGATGAAGTCGGCATAGGGAGCAGAGGTGACCCACGACTTGCGGCCATTGATGACGTAACATGTGCCTTCGGGGTTCAGCACGGCGCGGCTTTTCATCGTGCCCGCGTCGCTGCCGCTCATCGGCTCGGTCAGGCTATAGGCGCCGATCTTCTGCCCGCTGGCCACGGGCACGAGGTATCTCTGCTTTTGCTCTTCCGTGCCAAACTTGAGCAGGCCGTGGGCGTAGAGTGAATTGTTGACCGACATGATCGTGCCGTGGCTGGCGTCGGCCTTGCTGATCTCGACCATGGCCAGCACGTAGGCCATGGTGTCCATGCCCGCGCCGCCATACTCCTCCGGCACTTCGATGCCCATGAAGCCCAACTGGCCCATCTCGCGGATGGTGGCCAGCGGGAACTCGCCCGTCTCGTCGTGCTCGGCGGCGATGGGGGCGATGGAATTACGGCCGAAGTCGCGCGCCGCCTGTTCGATCATGCGGTGCTCGTCGGTGATGAAGGGGAACATTGCACAACTCTCCTGGGCCGCGCGTCGGCGGCTACTGTGTTGAGACGATGGGAGACTCCGCGCCGGCGGCCGGGCTGGGCCGGGCGTGTGCCAGGGCGGCGTCCATGAAGGTATTGAAATCTTGCGGCGTCAACTCCACGCCATATTCCCAGCGGCGGCGCTCGGCCAGCCAGTAGCGGCCGTCTTTCGAGTGGAGCACCTGGTTGGGGATGGTCGGGCGGCCGGGCGGGCCGAGGCGCGCTCGCGGCGAGGTCTCGTAGACATCGGCCGGGTTGAGCCGGTGGAAGGCCGCCCGCGGGTTGTCGATCCACGCCGCGGCCAGTTCGGGCGGCATGAAGGTGAAGACATTGAGGCGGCTCTCGTCCTGGTGCAATTCAGTTCCCAGGCAGAGCCACTTATTGGCCACGCGCCGCTCGCGCCCCGCCCGCGGATAGCCGCTGACGCGGAAGTACCAGTTGAGCTGGGTGAAGTGGGCGCTCCAGGAGAGGGTGGGTTCCAGGTTCCAGGTTCCAGGGGCCAGGGAAGAAGGTTGCGCGCTCATGCCGGATTCTTCCCTGGAACCTGGCCCCTGGCCCCTGGCCCCTCCCCCCCGTCGATCGTGGACAATGACGCCGTAGGGGTTCAGTTCCAGGCTCAGGCCGCTGTGCCAGACGCGCTTCAGCAGGCGCTCCAGGCCCCAGATGAGCAGCAGGGCCACGGGGAACGCGCCGACGCAGGACAGGAAGTAGCGGTAGTCCCGGATCGCCGGCGGGGCGAAGGCGTTCAGCGCCAGCAGGACGACGCCGAAGCCGAGCAGCAAGCCGGCAAAGAGGGCCAGGAACACGACCATTCGCAGGCCGCTGTGCTCCTGGTCGGCGTGGAGGATGGTGGCGGTGCGCCCAGTGGCGGACATGGAGGCGATTGTAGCACGGGGCGGGCGGACTGACAGGTCTTGTGGGACCCACTACTGATCCTATTTTTGCGGTTGGCGGTGGCCGCCTGCGCTCCGGCAGCGGCAGAGCCGGGAGATGTCCAGACCACTGACCTACCCTGAGAACAGGGCTTTTCCAAAGTCGCTAAAAGTGCGCTTACCTGACAGGTGGGCGGCCAAACTCTCTCTGGTGCAAAGGAAACTTCAGGCCGCCCACCTGTCAGGTCTTCGAGCAACTGACGACTGTCGGTTACGAAATACACGTATGGTAGCCACGTTAGAGCGTATTCCTACGCCGGTCGCAACCGCTGACCAGTCGGTCAGCCCCTGATTCAAAGCGCTGTCAGCAACACCACAATCCCCGACGGATCCATCACCCGCAACCCGCCCGCGTCCTGCTCAAAGGGGCGGCCGGCCGCCGCCAGCCGCGCGGCAATGGCCTCCAGCGCCGCCGCGTCCGGCTGGCGAATCTCATACCATAGCAGCCGCGCCGCGTCGGCCGGGGCGGGCGGCAGGCCGGCCCCGGCCCAGGTATTGCCGCCGATGTGGTGGTGATAGCCGTCGGCGACCTTCCTGGCCGATCAGATCGATGTAGAAGC
>DAOSMQ010000384.1:0-3127 GCA_035372725.1 Promineifilum sp. (SeqCode) | reverse complement strand
CACGTGGCCGACGACCAGACAGCGGCCGTGTTGTTCCAGGAGTGGGCCGAGGGGCGCAAGATCGTCAGCATAGACGACAGCCGGGGCCAGTCGCATCTGCGCGGCGAAGATGCGCGTGGTTGTGGTGACCACTACCCGGCCGGGCAGCGTCGCGGCCAGGGCGAACATCAGGCTTGTTTTGCCGCCGCCGCCGACAATGGCGATCAACTCCGGGCCGCCGATGCCCAGGGCGGCCGGCAACATCCATTGTCGCTCGGTCACGATGCAGGTGGCCACCCGAAGCCTGGCGCGAACTGCTCGAGGAAGTCGTTAACCAGTTGCCGGTAGGCGGCATAGTCGGTCAGGATGTCGCGCGCGTGGGGCGAACCCCAGTCAGTCAGATGCAGCACGGTCCGGCTCTGGTTGCTGTGGGCGTAAATGTCTTCGGAGTGGGTCGAGGGAGTGTACTCATCGGTCAGGGAGTGGATGAGCAGGATGGGCATTTGCGCCTCGGCGACGCTCTGCTCCGGGGCGACGGCCTGCACGTCGAAATCGGCGCGCCACTCGGCCACGGCCAGCGTGCCAGGCAGCAGCAGCGGGGCCAGGACTGGAAACATCCGCCGCGCCTGATAGCCGACGATCTCCTCCATGTCGCTGTAGGCCGAGTCCGCGCCGACGAAGGCCAACTCCGGGGCCTGTGGGGCCATTTGCAGGGCCGTGGCCGCGCCATAGGACACGCCAAAGACGCCGATCTGCGACTGCTCCAGGCCGGCGCGCCGGCCAAACCAGTCCAGCGCAACCAGAGCGTCTTGCTTCTCATAGAAGCCGTAGGTATGGAAAGCATGGCTGCTGTCGCCGTGGCCGCGATGATCGTAGGCCAGGATATCGCAGCCGCGCTCCCAGAACAGCGGCGCCCAGTTGAGGGCGTGGTAGCGCGTGCCGGTGAAGCCGTGGAGAAAAAGCAGGCCGCAGCCAGCGTC
Organism: Promineifilum sp. (SeqCode); assembly: GCA_035372725.1. Taxonomy (GTDB): domain Bacteria; phylum Chloroflexota; class Anaerolineae; order Promineifilales; family Promineifilaceae; genus Promineifilum. The sequence goes on along the minus strand of DAOSMQ010000384.1, from coordinate 2,168 downwards.
GGCCGGGTTATCGAAGTACCAGCCGGCCAGTGTCACCGCGCCGGCGTCGATGAGCACCTCTTCCGGTTCGGGCAAGCCAACGCTGGCCGGTGTATCGCCCTCGGCCCGCGCCTCGGCGATGGTCTGCGTGGGCATGTTGAGCAAAATTTCGGAGAAGTACCAACTGGCCCCAAAGTAGACGGCGACGAGGATGACCACGACCGCCAGGACAATCCACAACCCTTTGCGTCGCATCGCGCTTCCTTCGGGTGATGGTCTCTTATGGCTCAATTGGCCGGCAGACCAAAGTCCGGCGCGTACTGGGTCAGGAAGTCCTCGAACAGCGCCTGATAAGCGGCGAAGTCGGTGCCGATGTCGGCGGCGTGCTCCGAGCCCCAGTCGTTGATGTGCAGGACGGTGCGGCTCTGGTCGCTGTTGGCGTAGATGGCCTCGGAGTGGGTGTAGGGCGTGAAGTTGTCGGTGCGCGAGTGGATGAGCAGGATGGGCATGGTCGCCTCGGCGATGGCCGCCTCTGGCGAAACCTCATCGACGTCAAAGCCGCCGCGCAGCCCAACGATCCACAGCGCCCCCGGCATCAGCAGGCGCGTGGCCAGGCCGCCCAGCCGCACCCGGCCGCGCACCGCCAGGATGTCGGCCAGGCTGCTATAGGAGGAATCGGCCAGCACAAAGGGCGCTTCCGGGATCAGCGGCGCGAGTTGCAACGCCGTTGCCGCGCCATAGGACACGCCGCCGACGGCAATGCGCGCCGGCTCCAGCCCGGCCCGTTGGGCGAACCAGTTCCGCGCGGCCAGAGCATCGAACTTCTCGTAGTAGCCATAGGTCAGCAGGGCCGGCGAGCTGTCGCCGTGGCCGCGGTGGTCATAGGCCAGCAGATCGCAGCCGTGGGCCCAGAACAGCGGCGCCCAGTAGAGGGCCTGGTAGCGCGTGCCGGTGAAGCCGTGCATAAACAGGACGCCGCAGTTGCCCTCGGCCGGGTTGTCGAAGTACCAACCGCTCAGCGTGACCTCGCCGGTGTCGATGGTCACGTCCTCCGGTTGGGGCAGGCCGTAGTCGGCCGGATCGCCCGTCTGCGCCCGCGCCTCGGCCAGCGAGGTCGTCGGCGCGGCCATGGCCAATTGGGAGACGTACCAGCCGGCGGCCAGGTAGGCCACGACCAGTAGCAGCACGGTGATGCCCACAATCATCCAAACACGTCTACCGCGCATACCTTTCTACCTCCTGACCCATCCAGGTCAATACTGCCTCCAGAACGCCGCCGCCGATGGCCAGGGCCTTTTCCGAGATGGTGAAGGGGGCGCTGGCGTCGTCGCGCGGGTCGATGTCGCCGATCTTCAGCGCCGCGGGCACGGCCGTCCCCGGCGCGATCAGGCCACGGACGATGCCGTCAAACGGCGCGGCGATGGCCTGCCCAGCCACATCGCCAAGCGGCTCGCCCTCGCGCACGCGGTCGCCGATCTCCTTTCGCCAGGCGACGACGCCGGCCACGGGCGCGCGCAGCACTCGCTCGCGCCCCTTACCGCCGACGACGCCGGGCGTGCCCGTGTTCGGCTCGGCCGGGCCGCGCCAGAGCACGCGGCCGAGGCGGTGGCCGCGGTTGGTCTCGATGACGGCGTGGCAATCGACGCCGGCGACGAAGCCCGGCCCCAGGGCGATCACCAGCGGGGCCTGGTCGATGGCCATGTCAATGTTGCGCTTGGCCATGCGCGCGTCGATGAGGACGGCCGGTCGGCGGGCGTCGCCCGCCGGTGGCCATTCAGGCGACGGCAGGACGGGGATCGCTCCGGTCATGGCCAGCGCCCAGGCATCCGCGGCCGACTCGACGCGCACGCCGCGCAGGTCTTCAACCGTCACCTCGCCCTCCAGCACGGCCGTGGCCAGCGACACGCGCCGCCGGACGACGAGCGGCCGGGGCAACTCGGTGACGATGACCGGGAAGCCGCACTTGTGCAGGCGGTAGGCGACGCCGGTAGCCAGGTCGCCGCCGCCGCGGAGGAGGATGGGGTAGTCGCCGAAGAGCATTACTTATCAGGCCAGATCATCGAGAATCACCTGCACGCTCATCGGTATGCCTCTCCTCAGGGTGCAATCCTGAGTACTAGTGTGATTAGCTGGTCGTTCCGAACTTCATAAATGACACGCCAATCGCCGACACGCAGGCAATAGCCAGG
>DAOSMQ010000383.1:0-3143 GCA_035372725.1 Promineifilum sp. (SeqCode) | reverse complement strand
GGAGCCGACGCGGCGACGACGATTCTGACCTATGACCCATTGGTGCAGGCCGTCGCCGGCCGCGACGGCATCCTGGAGATTCGCGCCAGCGATGTCACCGTGCGCGACCTGACCGTGCGCGACGCGCCGATCGAGGGCGGCGTGCCCCTCTGGGCCGTGCGCGTCTGGAAGGACGGGGGCACGCTGACAAACGTCTCGTTTGACACCGTTCGCTTTCTGAACAACGCCGGCCGTGGCCTCGAGTTGCACAACAACACGACGCTCAACAACCTGACCATTACCGGCAGCCTCTTCAAGGACAACCCCACCCACGGCATCCGCCTGTCCAGCACGACCAACGTCAACGGCCTGACCATTACCCATACGACCTTCGAGAACAACGGCCACAGTGGCCTGTTCCAGTCGGTCGGCGGCGGCTATCTGACCGGGCTGCACATTGACAACAGCACCTTCACCGGCAATGTCGTTCAGGCAGTGCTGCTGGGCAATGCCCACGACGGCCTAATCGAGAATTCGACGTTCAGCGGCGGCGGCCGGGGTATCGCTTTCATCAACCTGGCCGACACAGCCAACGCCATCGGCGACCTCGAGATTCGCCACAACACGCTGAGCGACTTCGCCGGCACGGCCATTTGGGTCGATGTCAACAACACCGCCCTCGATGACCCGCTGACGATTGCCAACAACACCATCACGCAGGACATTAGCCTGCTGACCACGAGCGGGGCGACCATTGCGGTCGGCCTGGCCGGGGCAAAGACCCACGCCGCCGTCGATCTGATCGCTAACGACGTGACTCTGGCGGGCGTGTTCGGGACGGCCACGGCCGCCTATGGCCTCAAGCTGGCCGGCGGCCTAACTGCTGTGACCATCAGCGGCAATAGCCTTGACGGCGGTAACGTTGGCAACAATGGCGGCGCGCCAGCCACAAGCGGCCTCTATCTCGTTTCAAACTCGGCCGGCTACGGCGCGCTCAACCAGAGCGATAGCGTCGCGGTCTCGACCAACACCATCACCGGTTTCGTCAACGGCATCAGTATCTATGACGAGGTTAGCGCGGCCTTTGGCGGGCTGCCGGTCGTCAACGGGCTGAGCATCGCGCGCAATAGCATTGCCGGCAACAGCGCTTTTGGCGTCCGCGGCGGGCCGAGCACGGCCGCCGAGGCCACCTGCAACTGGTGGGGCGCGGCCAGCGGGCCAAGCGGGCAGGGGCCGGGCACGGGCGACGCCGTTAGCACTGACGTCATCTTCGCGCCCTGGCTACCCAACGACGATATTCTGAATAGCCTCTGTGGCGGCGTCAATGACCTATTTGTGGGCACCAATCGGGGCGGCAGCGTCGGCGGTGTCAACTTCAACGACGTCGATATCCTGGCCCTGGACATGCAAACAGGTACCTGGTCGAAATTCTTTGAGGGCAAGGATGTCAACGTCAGCACCAATCTGACCGGCTTTACCTTTGAGCCAGATGGCTGCCTGCTGGTCACCTTCGACGGCAACGAGAAAAAGCTGGGTCTGGGGATGATCATCAAGCCGCATGACATCCTGAAGTTCTGCCCGACCTCGCTGGGCGAGACGACGACGGGCACGTGGAGCGTTTACCTCGACGGCTCCGACGTCGGCCTGACAACCGACGGTGAGAAGCTCGACGCGCTGGAATTGCTGCCTGACGGCCGGATTCTGCTCAGCACCAAAGGCAACTTCGCGGTCAAGAACGCCGCCAATCAGACCATCACCGGCCGGGATGAGGACGTCCTTGTCTTCGACCCGACGACGCTGGGAGCCAACACCACTGGCTCGTTCGCGGTGTACCTGGACGGCTCTGACATCCCGGGCATGGTCAAAGAGGACATTACCGGCCTCTACTACAACCCGCTCAACGGCGACCTGCACGTGACCATCCTGGGCACGTTCAACGTCGGCGGCGTGGCCGGCGACTCCAACGACATCATCATCTTGCGGCCCTCCGGCGGCGGCTACACCGTGCTACCCTACTGGAATGGAACAGATGATGGCTGGAGCTACGTTCTGCGCAGCATGCACATCGATCTGCCTTAGGGAGTAGCGACTACCAGCCGCGGTCATGGGTTACGGGCCGCCGGACAGCCGGCGGCCCGTTTTCGTTGCGGCCGGGCGGGTCTCAGCGTGGCGCGGCCACGGTGGGCAGGAAAGCGAACACGTCGCGCATGGCGACGCGGCCGGAGTCGGGATCGATCATCAGGGACGACGTATCCACGGCCTCGAAGTCGTCGCCGGTCAGCTGGTGGAGCTGGCGCAAGATGTCGTTGTTCCAGCGTTCGTCGGGCGCGCCGGAGATGTACCAGGGCGAGCCGTTGTCGGCCAGGATGATGCCGTAACGTTGCATGGCCCGCAGGATGACCTGCACCTCCGGCGCGAAGCCGCTCATGTCGAAGTCGGCCCGCAGGCGGAAGCGCTGGCCCATCGGCGGATAGCCGGGCGCGGTCAGGTCGGAGGCGAAGTGGCGCGCCGGCCAGACGAAGGCGCGCTGCGTCTCCGGCGCGGTGAAGCGCAGGGCGTGGGCGATCTCGCCGGCGGCGACTTCATCATAGCGCACCAGGCCGGGCAGGATGGGCAGCCCGGCGGCGTCGGCCGACGTCCAGCCCGACGGCCGCAGGGCGTGGCTGCCCAGGTCGTAGATGGCCCCCGAACCCGCGTCCCAGCCACCATCGTCGCGGGGCCAGGCGTCGTATAGCTCATAAAGCCGGCACGTGCCCGCCTGCACGATGAGGATATGGCGGTCGCCGTCGCTTTGCGGCCCGCCCTCGATAGGCGGATCGGGCGGAATGGGGTAGAGGCCGGGGTCGCTCTGGTCGTCGTAGTAAAACTGAACGGGCACGCCCGGCTGGCCGGCCGGCACGACGACATAGGGAATGCCGATCGGCCCGCCGTCCTCCGGCGGCCAGATGCCCGCGCCGAAGTCGGCGTGGAACTCGGCGGCCCGGCCGATGGCGTCTACGTAGGCGTCGGACAGCGCGTGGCGCGGCAGCGTGTCAATGGGCGTGTTCCAAACGTTGTCGGGTGGGAAGAGGGCGCAGGGGAGGCCGGCGCTGGCTTGGGCGGGCGCAGTGGCCCGCGCCGCGGCTTCCTCTGGCGGGCAAGCGGGCGCCCCTGGCCCTGGGGCA
>DAOSMQ010000382.1:0-3150 GCA_035372725.1 Promineifilum sp. (SeqCode) | reverse complement strand
GTGCACCTGTCGCCCGGCCAGCGGGTCGCCGGTGGCCAGCGGCAGGCTGTCGCCGACGGCCAGCAGCCGCGTGCTGTCGCCACTCCACACCAGCCCCTGCCCGAACTCCACGCCCGCCAGCCCCGGCAAGGCCACCCGGCGCGCCTCGCCCGTCGCCAGGTCAACGATGCCGACCCAGCCCTCGTCCTCGACGCGGTAGGTGTACGGCGACGACGGCACGGCCAGGTTGCGCGCGCCATAGGCCAGCCGCCGGCCGTCGGGCGACAGCGCCAGGGCGACGATGAGCGCCGGCGACGCCGCGTGGGCCGTCAGTTGCTCGCGGCCCGTGCCGTCGGGGTGGGCGCGGAAGACCTGTAAGACGCCGCCGCTGTTGTCGCTGAAGAAAAGCCACAGCCCGTCAGCGGCCGCCGCCCAGAGCACCGCCCCCGGATGCCCGCCGCCGCCCTCGGTCAGGCGCACGCGGTCGAAGGGCGCGCTGAGGCGAATGACCTCGACGTGGCGCGCGCCGGCGTCATCGACGACCGTGGCCAGCCAGGCGCGGTCGGGCGAGAGAAACGAGTTGTGCCAGTCCACGGTCTGGGCCAGCACTTCGTCCGGAACCGACCAGACAAATTCGCCGTGCAAGTCCAGCAGGTGGCCGTCGGCGTAGATCAGGCAGCCGCCATCGAACCAGCGCGCCGCGTAGGGCATCACCAGCCCGATGGTGGCGGGTAACTCGCGGAAGGTGTTCGTGCCCACGTCGAAGAGAGCCAGATAGTATTCCTCGTAGGTGTTCTCCAGATTAAGGCCAATGATGGGGCCGGCCAGCGTATCTCTGGCAACCGGTGGCGCTTCCGGCGTATTCAGGACGACGGCCGTCGTTGCTGCGGGCGTGGCCGGGGTCGCGGTCGCGGCGGGTACGGACGTGGTCGTGGTTTCGCCCGTCGTCGCCGCGCCGTTGCAGGCCGCCAGCGCCAGCAGGGCCACAAGCGCGGCCAGTTTCCATTGCTTCCAGATGTTCATGCTTCCTCCCACGGCCGCAGCCGCTCTGGCGCGACGGCGCGGATGAGCGCCCGCGCCAGGATCAGCGTCGAGTCGATCAGCGGTAGGTCGGCGTAGCGCCGTTCCGGAAAAGCCAGCGGCATTTCCGTGCAGCCGAGAATGATCGCCTCGGCCCCGGCCGCCCGCAGCGCGGCAATGCCCTGCTCCAGGCCGGCCCGCGCCTGCGCCGTGGCCCGCCCGGCCGGCTTGATGCCGTGGGCCGGGTCGTAGACGGCGGCGTGGATCGTCTCTTGCAGGGTCGCGTCGGGGACGACGACGCGCAGCCCGCGCGGCTCCAGTAGCTGCGGATAGAGCCGCGCGCGCCACGTGCCCGTCGTCGAGAGGACACCGACCGTCCGCAGTTCGGGGTGCTCGGCGGCCAGGTGGGCGGCTGTTTCCGCGATCATGTGCAGCAGCCGCAGCGGCAACCCGGCCACGCCGGCGCGAACGATGTCGAAGATGGCCGGGGCGTGGGCGGTGTTGCAGGGGATGGCGGCGACGGTCGCGCCGGCCGCGGCCAGCAGCCGCAGTTGCGCCAGCAGGGCGTGGGCCGGGTTCGCCGCGACCCGGCCGAGCAGGTATTCTGTCCGGTCAGCAATCGGCCCCGGCCAGGAGAGGCTGAGCACGGGCAGATGCTCCTGGTCGCGCCCGGCGATGGTCTGGCGGATGATCTTGGCCTGCAAGTCCAGCCCCGCCAGCGGCCCGACACCGCCGACGATGCCGATGACTCCCGACTCGGTTTTCACCGCGGCGGCGGTGGTTGGTGGAAACATAGCTCTCCTGCCATGATACGTCTCGCTTGGGTGAAACGTATCACGAGGAGGCCGCTGTTTCAAATCGATGACAGAGTTCGTCCTTCTTTCAAGAGAGCCTAATCGGCCGGTGGCCCATTCTGCATCTCAATGCTTCCCGCAAGCCAATAAGGCCCTGGGCATTCGGGGGGCGTTGGCTCCTGCAGGCCGCTCGATAACGCTAAGGGTATCTCCGAAATAGGCTTTGTTGCAGGTATCTCGGCCCCGCCCATATAAAGAGGCTGTCCAACGCGCGCCGCGATTTCCCCGGAACCATCATAAACAACTACGTCTCCACTACTGTCTTCAATTTCAGGCCAGTAATCGTCCGGCCAAATGATGAGATAGCTTTCAACCCTGTCGGTGAAATCCTCAGCCGTAATCAGCTGGAGGCAGCCATTTTCTAATACGAGCGTGCCCCAGACGGCGGAGGTATATCTTATCCGCTCGCCGTCAACTGGCGGCCGTTCTTGCGGGAACGCTCGTAGTATTTCCGACAAGCCTGAACTATCTTGCGTCGGTAGTGGCTCCCTGCTCTGTTGCGTTGGGCGACAGCCGGCAAGCATTGTCGCTACAATCAATAATGGAAGAATGCGTGCATAGTGCCAGTTGTATAGCAAATATCTACAGGCGGAGTTGTTCCCGTAGGCAGTGCGAAACATCGTTTAATCCGTCATCACAGTTAAAACAAATATATCACGGTATACTTCCCTCATGACCTACCCTCGCTTTCGCAAAGTCCTCATCGCCAACCGCGGCGAGATCGCCCTGCGCCTCATCCGCGCCTGCCACGAGTTGGGCATCCGCGCCGTGGCCGTCTACTCCGACGTGGACGCGGGCGCGCCGTGGGTGCGCGCCGCCGACGAGGCCCACCCGCTCCACGGCAGTGCCGCCGCCGAGACCTACCTCGACCGCGGCAAACTGCTGACCATCGCCGCCAACGCCAACGCCGACGCCATCCACCCCGGCTACGGCTTCCTGAGCGAAAACGCCGCCTTCGCGGGCGCAGGCGTCGGCGAAGGCGGCGTTTTCGTCGGCCCGACGCCGGCGGCCATGCGCGCCCTGGGCAGCAAGGCCGCCGCCCGTTCCCTGGCCGAAGCCCACGGCGTGCCCGTCGTCCCCGGCGTCGATGGGGAGGGCCAGAGCGACGACGAGTTAGCCGCGGCGGCCGCGGCCATCGGCTACCCGGTGCTCATCAAGGCCAGCGCCGGCGGCGGCGGCAAGGGCATGCGCGTCGTCGGCGCGCCGGACGAACTGCGCGACGCCCTGCAGGCTGCCCGGCAGGAGGCCCAGTCCGCCTTCGGCGACCCCCACGTGCTGCTGGAGAAGTACTTCACCG
>DAOSMQ010000381.1:0-3152 GCA_035372725.1 Promineifilum sp. (SeqCode) | reverse complement strand
CGTCCCCGCTCGGCGGCTGAGGCCGAGGCCGACAGCACCCGCTATCTCGCGCCCGACACGCTGCCCGGCCCGCGCCTGCTGTTGGACACGCCCCACGGGCGGCTCTACGGCGGCACGGGCGCAACGGGCGACTGGGCGCTGGCGGCGGCGCTGGCCACGGCTGTGCCCCGCCTGATGCTGGCCGGCGGCCTGACGCCCGACAACGTCGCCGCCGCCGTGGCCTGCGTGCGACCGTTGGCCGTCGATGTCGCCGGCGGCGTCGAGAGCGCCCCCGGCCGCAAGGCCCCCGACCGCGTGCGCGCCTTCATCGCCGCTGCCAAAGCCGCCTGAGCGTCTATGACCACCATGCCACCGCCTCGCCCCTTCCAAATCCTTGCCAGCCGCATCGCCTGGGAGTGCCCCTGGTATCGCGTGCGGCAAGACGACATCCTCACGCCCGACGGCCGGCCAGGCGTCTACAACGTCATCGAGAAGGCTGATGCCGTCTGGATTGTGCCCGTGACCGCCGCCGGCCAGGTGCTCATGGTCTACCAGTACCGCTACACGGTCGATGAGTGGTGTTGGGAAGTGCCCGCCGGCAGCGTCAAGCCAGGGCAGACGCGGGAAGAAGCGGCCCGCGAGGAGTTGCGCGAGGAAGTCGGTGGCGAAGGGGGCGAGCTGACCTACATTGGCCGCTCTTTCCTGGCCAATGGCATCTGCAACGAGGTCGGCCACTTCTTTCTGGCCACGGGGGTCGAGGTCGGGCCAACCCACCACGAGGCGGCCGAAGTGATGCACGTCTACCACCTACCCGTAGCTGAGGCGTTGCGCATGGCCCGCGCCGGAGAGATCAGTGACGGGCCAACGGCGCTGGCCCTGCTGCTCTGCGCGGAGCGGCTGTTGGCCTTGGCCGGAGCAGCCAGGGACGATATGGCGGCCGAATAGCGGCCGCGGGGCTACTGCAAGTAGGACTTGATCGACGCGGCCACGTCGACGGGGATGCCCGGCACAGCGCTGATCTCCTCGACCGACGCCTCGCGCAACGCCTCGAGCGAGCCGAAGCGCTTCAGCAGCAGTTGCCGCCGCCGCGGGCCAACGCCGGGTACGCTGTCGAGGATGGAGGCCACGCCGACCTTTGACCGGCGCTTGCGGTGGCCCTCATTGGCGAAGCGGTGGGCCTCGTCGCGGACGCGCTGCACCAGGTAAAGGGCCTCCGACCGCCGCGGCAGCAACACCGACTGCGGCCGGTCGGGCTGGAAAAGCTCTTCCTCCTGCTTGGCCAGCGCCGCCAGCGGCACTTCGCCCTCCAGGTCGAACAGACGCAGCACTTCCTGACCAACCGCCAATTGCCCCTTGCCGCCGTCGATAATCAATAGGTCGGGCAGGATGGCCCAGGCCGTCGGCCGCTCCGCGCGCGGCTTGATCTGGCCGGGGTCGTGCAGTTCGCCGGCCAGGGTGTCGCGATAGCGCTGAAAGCGGCGCGTCAGCACCTCGCGCATGGAGCTATAGTCGTCGTTGGTAGCTGACTGCACATTGAAGCGCCGGTAGTCGCTCTTCTGCGGCGCGCCCTGCACGAAGACGACCATCGAGCCGACCGTCTGCTGGCCCTGGGTGTGGCTGATGTCGTAGCACTCGATGCGTGCCGGCGGCGCGGGCAGCTTCAGGGCCTCCTGGAGTTCGGTGATGGCGGTGACGTGCTTGGAGCGGTCGGCGGCCCACTGCTGCCGCAATGCCGCCAGCGTATCGTGGGCGTTCTCGGCGGCCATCTCCACCAATTCGCGCTTCTTGCCCCGCCGCGGCACCTGCAAGGTCACTTTGGTGTCCCGCTTGCGGCGCAGCCATTCCTCAATGATGCGCGCCTCTTCGATCTCGGCCGGCAGCAAGACCTCTTTGGGCACGTAGGCAGCGTCCTCATAGAACGCCGTCAGGAACTCCTGCAATACGTCCTGATCGCTCTCGCCCTCGGCGTTGTCGAGCATGAAATACTCGCGGCCAATGAGCTTGCCGTGGCGAATGAAAAACACCTGCACGCAGGCTTCGCCGTCGTCGCGGGCAAAGGCGATCACGTCCTGATCGGTCTCGTCGGAGCCGATGATCTTCTGGCGAGCGGTGATGCGCTCGATGGCCTTGAGTTGGTCGCGGATTTCGGCGGCGCGCTCGAAGTCGAGGTTCTCGGCCGCCGTGGCCATGCGCTGCTCCAGCCCGCGGACGATGTGGTCGGATTTGCCATCCAGGAAGTCCATGAGCTGCTTGATCGTCGCCCGGTACTGCTCCTGGTTGACCACGCCAATGCAGGGCGCGTTGCACAGCCTGATGTCGTAGTAGAGGCAGGCGCGCTCGTCCTGGCCAGTGATGACGCGGTCGCAGGTTAGATAGGGAAAGACCTTGCGCAGCAAATCAAGCGTCTGTTGCACGGCCCAGGCGGAAGTGTAGGGGCCAAAGTAACGGCCGCCGTCGCGCACCATTCGTCGCGTTACGGTCACCTTGGGGAACGGGTCGGCCCAGTGCACCTTGATGTAAGGGTAGCGCTTGTCGTCCTTCAGGCGCACATTGAAGCGCGGCTGGTACTGCTTGATGAGGTTCATCTCCAGCAGCAACGCTTCCAGCTCGGAGTCGGTGATGATGACCTCGATGTCGGCGATGTGCTGGCGCAGGCGCAGCGTCTTAACCGAATCGACCGCGCTGTGGAAATAGGAGCGCACCCGATTGCGCAGGTTGATCGCCTTGCCAACGTAGAGGACATTGCCCTCGGCGTCCTTGTGCAGATAGACGCCAGGCTTGGTCGGCAAGCTATTCAGGACTTCGGCCAGGTGATCGCTGGGCGTATAACTCATCGGCGCTCAGGCGCGACGCGCCAGCCGGCGGCGCGTCCGCGGATCCATATTTTAGCACACCTATTCGCATTTTACCTGACTAATAATAGATGTGGCTGCGCCTCGTCCAGCAGAGCCGCCTGCGTGCCCGCCGGCCATGCGCCTTCGCCTGTGGGCAGGATGAGCAGGCTGCCGCCCTGCTTATTGACCCAGGTCAGCACGCGTTGCGCATCGCCGCCGGCCAGGTGCTGGTAGTGCACGTCGGCCCCGCGCTCGCCCAGGATCTGCACGGCCAGTTGGCGGCGCTCCAGGGCAGTCTCCTCGTCTGGCCCCCAGACCAGAACGCGCCGCGCGCTGGCC
>DAOSMQ010000380.1:0-3170 GCA_035372725.1 Promineifilum sp. (SeqCode) | reverse complement strand
GTCTGTGGTCAATGGTCTGTGGTCTGTGGTCTGTGGTCTGTGGTCAGCGGTCGGCGCTTCGACCCCGCCGCGAAGCTGGTAGAATGGCGGCATGAGCGACGACGATGAGGAGTTGAGCGAGGGGGCCGTGGCAGCGGCCCTGACGACGACCTGGCTGGGGCGCGCCTATCGCTATCGCCCCGCGGTGGATTCGACCAACGACCAGATGAAGCGCTGGGCGGCCGGCGGCGCGCCGCATGGGGCCGTGCTGCTGGCGGATTACCAGTCGGCCGGCCGCGGCCGCCTCGACCGCCGCTGGGACGCGCCGCCGGGCACGGCGCTGCTGTTGTCGGTGCTGTTGCGCCCCGCCGGCTGGCCGGCCGGGCGCGGCGCGTGGCTGACGATGCTGGCCGGGCTGGCCGCGGCCGAGGCCATCGAAGACGTGACCGGGCGGCCGGCGCGGCTCAAGTGGCCCAACGACGTGCTATTGGGCGAAGGCGAGACGTGGCGCAAGGCCGGCGGGCTGCTGCTCGACGCGGCCCTGGACGCCAATGGCGGTCTGGAGATGGCCATCCTCGGCATCGGCCTGAACGTCAACATTCCCGCCGGCGCGCTGCCGCCCGCGGCCACGCCGGCCACCAGCCTGCTCGTCGAGTTGGGGCGGCCGGTAGCGCGGCCGGCGCTGCTGGCGGCCCTGCTGGCGCGGCTGGAGGGGCGCTATGCTGCCGCCGATGCCGGGCAGTCGCCGGCCGAAGACTGGGCGGCGCGACTGGTGACGCTGGGGCGGACGGTGGACGTGACCGCCGCCGGCCGCGCGCCGCTGGCGGGCACGGCCGAGGGCGTAGACGAGTGGGGGCGGCTGCTGGTGCGCGACGCCACCGGACAACTCCACACGGTCGCCGCCGGCGATGTGACCCTGCGCGGGCGTTGACGCCTGGCTCATCCTGCGCTACGCTAGATCAACCAACACGCGCCTGGAGAGAGCTGCCATGACCGAGGAAACAGACGAAATGACGACCTACGCGCCGCGTGGCAAGTGGGACTTCAGCGACGCCCAGCGGATCATCATCGGCCTCTTGCTGTGGCTGAACATCATCGTCCTGGTGATTGCCGTCCTGCTTATACTGGGCGTGCTGACCCCGTAGCCCACGCCGGTGGCGGCTAGGGAATGCAGATGACCGAGGTCATGTAGAGCGTCGCCCCGGCACTGAGGCCGTTGCCACCCAGTAGCGAATCGACAGTGATGCCGCATTGCTGGGCGATGCCAAACCACGTGTCCCCCGACTCGACCACATAGGGCCGCCAGCCGTTGGTGCAACAGGCCGGGTTGCCGACGGGCACGGAGATGACCGCGCCGGGCGTCAGCGACGTGGAGGAGATGCCGTGCCGGGCCATGAGCGGGATGGAGGTGACGTATTGGCGGGAGATGCTGAATAGCGTCTCGCCCGCCTGGACGGTGTGGCTCGTAAAGATGACGCAACTGGCTTGCGGCTGGGGCGTAGCCGTCGGCGGCGCGGCAGTAGGCACAATCACGGGTGTGACGGGCGTCGGCGGCGCGGTGGTGGCGATGATGGCCGGTGTGGAGGTGACGAGCTGGCCGACGACAGGCCCGCCCGTGCCCGCGCCGGCGTCCACTAGAGGCGCGTCGCCCAGCAGAAACACCTCTCCATTGGGATCCATTTCCACCATGATCTGATTGCCTTCGACCAGCAGTGGAAACGTGCCACGCGGGAAGGCCGGCCGGCCCTGCAGGTAGGGGATGCCCAGGAATAGTCCCGCCGCCAGAAGGGTGGCGAAGATGGCGATCATGATGACAATGGGCCTGCTGACAGTGCCTGAACGCTTCGGTGGCATACGGTCCTCGCCTAAAGTGCGATGCGTCACTGATTATGTTACACTCCGCATGGCTTGGCGGCAACTACCTGGGCTTTTCCAAAGTCATCCCAGGCGCGCCGACCGGATCGGTGGGCGGCCACCTGTCCGGTCAATGGTCGCTCGACGACTCTGGAAAGGCCCTGGGCAACTACCTGGGCGCGATCGATCCGATTGGCCCCCTCTTAGGAGCAGTTTCCCATGCGACGCCTACGACAGCAGCTAGAAGAGATCGAATCGATGAGCCTGGCCCCCTATGGGTTGCGCAGCGCCGCGTCGCGCGGCCGGCACTATCCGGAGCCAGAATCGGCCACGCGCACCGCCTTCCAACGCGACCGCGACCGCATCATCCACACCACGGCTTTTCGCCGGCTCATGTATAAGACGCAGGTGTTTGTGTTCTACGAGGGCGATCACTATCGCACTCGTCTGACCCACACCATCGAAGTCGCCCAGCTCGGCCGGTCGCTGGCCCGCGGCCTGGGTGGCAACGAAGACCTGACCGAGGCCATCTGCCTGGCCCACGACCTGGGCCACGCGCCTTTTGGCCACGCCGGCGAACACTCCCTTAATGCGCTGATGGCCGAGCATGGCGGCTTCAACCATAACTTCCAGAGCTATCGTATCGTCACCGAATTGGAGGAGCGCTATCCCGACTTCCCCGGTCTGAACCTGACCTACGAGACGCGCGAGGGCATGCTGAAGCACGAGACCGACTACGACGTCAGCGAGGCGGCCGAGTTCGAGCCGGAAAAGCGCGCCTCATTGGAAGCCCAGATCGCCAACCTGGCTGACGAAATCGCCTATGACGCCCACGACCTCGATGACGGCCTGCGGGCCGCCCTGTTCACGCTGGAAGACCTGGACGAACTGGCCATCTGGCGCGAGCTGTGCGACAGCGCCGGCTGGGCGCCGGGGGCGCACTTCTCCTCGCTGCACCGGCACGAGATCATCCGTGAGCTGATCGGCCGCTCCGTCACCGACGTGATGGCCCACACCAGCGCCGCGCTGGAGGCCGCGAACATCGACTCGCCGGAAAAGCTCCAACGGTCTGAGCGCAATGTCGTCGGCTATTCGCCGGCATTTGGCGAGAAGGTGCGCGCCCTGAAGAGCTTCCTCTATGCGCGTATGTACCGCCACTACCGGCTGGTGCGCATGCAGACCAAGGCCGAACGCTTCATCGCTGGCTTGTTCGAGGCGTATATGAAGGAGCCGGACATGTTGCCGCGGGAGACGTGGGCGCGGTTGGAGCACGCGCCGCGCGCCCGCGTCGTCGCCGACTATATCGCCGGCATGACCGACCGCTACGCGCTCGATGA
>DAOSMQ010000379.1:0-3175 GCA_035372725.1 Promineifilum sp. (SeqCode) | reverse complement strand
GCCACGGCCGTGGGTGACGCCGCCGACACGGCCGCCCAGAAGATGACCGACGCCGCCAGCGCTGTGGCCGGCAAGGCCCACGACGCCGCCGACGCCGCCGGCAGCCGCGCCCAGGACGCCGCCGCGGCCCTGGAAGACGCCCTGCCGGAGCGCCAGTGCGCTGCCATCACCAAGGCCGGCACGCGCTGCAAGCGCCCGGCGATGGACGGCAGCGACTTCTGCGCCATTCACCAGGTGGCTTAGCGGCGCGGCTGCACGTCCGGAAATGGACAGAGGCGCGACGCCCCCAACGGAGCGTCGCGCCTCTTTATTTCCCAGTACAGACGCTGGCGACGCGACTCAGTCGGTGACGACAACCAGTTCCGGCGGATGCACCCCGTTGAGGCTGCTGTAGGCGGCCAGGTTGGTCGAGTCGTTGGTCAGGGCGAAGCTGACGCGGCTGCCGCTGCTGAGCGCGGCGACCACGCCGGCCGTCACGTCGATTTCCACCCAGCGCCCGGCCGTCACGGGGCCGAGGCTGCCCAGAGGTGCGCCGGTGATGGCCGGGGCGTTGTTCCAGTTCAGCCCGGTTTCCAGCCACTGCGTCGTCGTGTTCAGGTAGGTGGGCGAGACGGCATAGACCGCGCCGCCGTCCGGGCTGGCGTTGGTGACCCACAGCCGCAGCGTGGCGCTCTGCGCCGCGCCGGTCAGGCCGGTGACATTGAACTTCACATAACTATTAATGTCCTTGGCCGCGTCCTTCACTTGCAGGACGGGTTTCGCGCCGTAGACGTTCCTGGGCCTGGCCTGCATCACGGTAGCGTCGTTGGTGGGGGTGAAGGTCGTCGCCGGCCCGCTCGCCGCCGGCTGCCAGCTGGGGTAATACTCGCCCAGGCCATTGGTGATCTGCTTCCGGTTACTGCCGTCGGCATTCATGGTGAAGATGTGGGCGACCAGTTCGTCCTCTTCATTCGGCCGCCAACTGACGTAGGCGATCTGCTGCCCGTCGGGCGACCAGGACGGCCACCGCTCGCTGCCCGGCGTGTTGGTCAGCCGGATGCGGTCGCCGCCGCTGCGGTTCATGGTGTATAGCTCATCGTTGCCCTTGCCGAAATCGCGATAGAACACGATGCGCCCCCCGTCCGGCGACCAGGCGGGCGACCAGTCATGCGACTTCGTCTTCGTCAGGTTGGTCAGCCCCGTGCCGTCGGGCCTGACCACAAAGATATCGAAGCGATCGTTGACGCCATAGCCGGCGAAGGCGATCAGCTGGCCGTCGGGCGACCAGCTCGGCCCGGTGCCCGACACGCCCTGAATCGCAACCAGGCCCGTGCCATCGCTGTTGACGATGTAGAGCTGTTCGCTGCCATTGACCATAAAGGCCAGTTTCGTGCCGTCGGGCGACCAGGTTGGGCGGCCGGGATGATCAGCCGGATCCACAAGGTGAACCGGGTTGCTACCGTCGGCGTTCATCACGTAGAGTTGATAGGGGTAGGTCATGGGCACTTCGGCAACGAAGGCAATACGCGTGCCATCGGGCGACCAGGCCGCTTCGCCGTCATACCCGTCGTTGAAGGTCAGGCGCGTCTGGCCCGTGCCATCCGCGTTCATGGTGAAGACTTCCTGTGTGTTAGCGTCGTTGCCCACCAGACCATTGTAGAGAAGCCGCCCGGATACACCCGAAGCGGCTGGCGCGTCGCCCTGGGCGACGGCCAGGCCCAACGGCAGCATGAGGCTCACCAGCAGGGCCAGAGCCATTAAAACGAGTCTGCGGTTCATGGGTTTGTGGCTCCTGTAGACCGGCCAAACGACCAGGCTACTCAGGTCGTGACGGCGGGTTGGGCCGCACCGACCGCGGCTTGACGGAACCGGATGACGGACGGATAGGCAGGTGGGTGGCTGGCGCCACCCACGGGTCTGTGGCTTGACAATACAACCCGGCCCCAATACTTTGCTTTGCGGAAAAAGCCGCTGGCTTTTTACCTGGTTACAGTATACCCAATTGCCCAGAGAGCGCTGTAAATCGGATGACAGTGGGCTTGCTAACTGGCGGACAGTAGGACAGGGGGACAGTGAGGCAGCAGGTCAGTAGAGCAGCCGGTTAGCGTGCCTCCCCTAGCCCCTGGCCCCTGGAACCTGTCCCCTCCCCCTCCCCCAACACCGTGCCCCAATCCCGCGCCATATCCACCACCGGCCAGCCGCGGGCGGCGGCCTCGGCCAGCAGGCGGCCGGCGCGGCGGTCGTAGGCATATTCACGGGCGGCGTCGGTGTGGCGGACGACCAGCGGCAGGCGCGCCCCCTGCCCCTCGGCCGTCCAGCGCAACAGGGCCAGGTCGCCATCGCTGTTGCCCGCGGCCAGCAGCGGCCGCTGGCCCAGCTCCCGCTCGATGCAGCGCGGCTTGTCCTCGCCGTCGTGGAAGAAGTCGGGGTGATAGCCACGCAACAGCAGCGACGGGTCAAGGCGGCTGCCCTGGGGCACGAAGTTGCTGCCCAGGACGCGGCCGGGGGCCACGCCGTACAGCTCGGCCGAGAGGACACGGACGAAAGCGGCCTCGTCGGCCGTCGTGATGGCCACGGTGAACTCGCGCGCTTGCAGCAGGTGGAGCAACTCGACCATCGGCCGGTAGACCAGCCCGCGCACGCCGACACCAAAGCGCGGATGCCGCCAGCGGCCGGCCCAGTGGCGCACCCAGGCGTCGAAGTCGACGTCGCTCATGGCGCTGAAGGGCACGCCGGCCAGGTCGCCCAGAATCTCGGCCCACTCGCTGCGCTGGAAGACGTTGTCGAAGTCGCTATGGTCGTTGGCGAAGACGGCCCGCAGCGCCCGGCGCGAGAGGCCCAGCGGCTCGCGGCGGGCCAACTGGCGGTAGCGGGCCAGCAGGGCGTAGATGTGGACCATCAGCGGCTTCTCGCACCACAGCGTGCCGTCGTGGTCAAAGACGGCCAGCCGTCCGGCCGGGGGCACGTAGAACGGATCGCCGGGATCGGTGACAGCATCAACGAACGACAGCAGCGTCTCGCGAAGGGGGCCGGGACGCCAGGAGATCATAACAGACAGGATTATATGCCCTGTAGCGCAGCCTGTCAGGCTGCCCGGCGACAGGCTGACAGCCTGTGCTACGGCGGGCGGGACGATCTGCTCTGTAGCGCAGCCTGTCAGGCTGCCCGGCGACAGGCTGACAGCCTGTGCTACGGC
>DAOSMQ010000378.1:1688-3192 GCA_035372725.1 Promineifilum sp. (SeqCode) | reverse complement strand
GACGTGCGCGCTGAGACGCTCCAGCCGCGCGAGGCCCACGCCTGGTTTGTGTCGGGCCACAGCGGCGACCACATCCTCATCCGCGTGACGCCGCTCAGCCCCGGCCTCGACCTGGACGTCTGGCTGCTGGACGGCGCCATCGAGCGCGTCGCCGCCGTGGACGCCTTCGCCGCGGGCGAGCCGGAGACGATCGAGCTGACGCTGACCGCCGACGGGCAGTACATCGTCTTCGTGCGCGACTTCAACGGCGAGCCGGGCGACTACGAGATCGCCCTGGGCGCGGCCCCCGTGGCTACGCCGGAGCGCGGCGGCACGCTGAATATCGGCGACACCATCATCGGCGTCATCCGGCCGGGCACGGCTGTGGCCTGGTCGTTCCAGGTCGCCGCCGGCGACGCCATCAACCTTACTGTCACCCCGGCTGAGGCTGGCAGCGACATTGTTCTGCAATTGCAAGGGCCGGACGGGCTAACGGCGCTGGAGGTCGACGCCGGGTCGGCGGGTGAAGCCGAGACCGTGTCCGGCTTCGTCGTGCCCACGGCCGGCCCGTGGCGCATCGTCCTGCGCGAATACTTCGCCCAGACGGCCAACTTCCGCCTCTCGCTGACGCGGGCGAGATGAGAGAAGAGGTTAACGCAAGGACGCCAGGACGCTAAGACGCCAAGAATAGAGCGATGACGTTTTCTTGGCGTCCTTGCTTCTTTGCGTCCTTGCGTTAAAACTTTGATCCGAATGCCGGAATTGACTGCCATCATCCTGACCAAAAACGAGGCCCGCCACGTGGCCGAGTGCGTCGCCAGCCTGCGCTGGGCCGACCGCGTGCTGGTGTTCGACTCGCTCAGCGACGACGACACGGTGGCCCTGGCCCGCGCTGCCGGGGCCGAGGTAGCCGCGCGGCCGTTCGACAACTACGCCGCCCAGCGCAACGCCGCCCTTGACAGCGTGACGACCGACTGGGTGTTTTTCGTCGATGCCGACGAGCGCGGCACGCCGGCGCTGGCGGCCGAGGTGCGCCAGGTCATCGCCACGCGGCCGGAAGACGGCTGGTATGTGCCCCGCCATAACTACATCTTCGGCCGGCTGACGTTGGGCGCGGGCTGGTATCCCGATTACCAGTTCCGCCTGTTGCGCCACGGCCGCGCCCGCTACGTCCGCCCGGTGCATGAGCTGGGCGAGGTCGATGGGGCCATTGGCTACCTGCAAAATCCGCTCATCCACTACAACTACCGCGATCGGGCGCAATTCCACGCCAAGCAGCGCTTCTACGTGGAGACGGACGCCGGCATCCTGCGCGACGCGGGCGTCCGGCCGAAGCCGCGCAACTACGTCCTGCAACCGCTGCGGCAGTTCTACTGGCGCTACGTCACTTTGGGCGGCTGGCGCGACGGGCTACATGGGCTGCGGCTGAGTCTCTACATGGGCTACTACGAGTGGCGCAAGTACCGCCGCCTCCGCGAACTCTGGCGTTCCCCGTTCCCTCTCCCCCCGGGAGAGGGTTAGGGAG
>DAOSMQ010000378.1:0-1588 GCA_035372725.1 Promineifilum sp. (SeqCode) | reverse complement strand
GGGCGGGGGATTGGCGTTGCCTCTCCCTGTGGAAGAGGGTATACACCGATCATGACCACACCCATTGAAGTCGATTGCACCTTCGAGGCCGACGGCCGCGTGCGCGTCCGGCGCGTGCGGCTGGGACGGCCGTGGCAGCCGGTGGAGCAGGGCCGCCAGTGGGCCGACGCCGACGGCCGCCACGTGCTCATCATGCTCGCCGGTGGCGTGCGCGAGCTACTTCTGCGCGCTGATACGCTGACGTGGGAGCTGCACGAGTTGCCTGGAACCCGTCGCCCCGCGTAGCCGGACGAGCGACGTGCTATAATAAGGAGTGGAGGCCGACTTATGCCATCTCCATTTCCCGGCATGGATCCATATCTTGAGGGCGAGATGTGGCAAGAGTTCCACGAGACGCTGGCCGGCGCTATTCGCGCGCAACTGCTGGCCGTCTTGCCGCCGCATTACGTGGCCCTATTGGCCAAACGCTACGTGCTGAACAACCAATCCGTTGGCCTGCTCAGCTTGCCTGAGGAGCAGCGGGTCATTTATCCCGACGTACACGTGGTTCATCCATCGTCACGCATTGCCGAAACCGCCGTGGCCTACGAGACACAGGCGTTGGCGTCGCCCGCTACCCAACTGATCAGCCCGATGGCCGAGGAAGTGCCGGTGATGAGCGTCGAAGTGCGCGACATTGCCAACCGGCGCTTGGTGACGGTCATTGAGATTCTTTCGCCGGTCAACAAAATGGGCGAGGGCGCGGTGGAGTACGCTAGGAAGCGACAGGACGTGCTGAAGACGGCGACGCACCTGCTGGAGATGGACCTGCTGCGGCGCGGCCTGCGGATTGGGTTGGCGGGCGAGTTGCCGCCGGCCGACTACTACGTGTACCTCAGCCGCTTCACCCACCGTCCCTACACCGATGTCTGGCCGGTGGCCCTGCGCGACCCGCTGCCGGTCGTGCCTGTGCCGCTCCTGCCGCCCGATGCCGACGTGCCGCTCAACCTGCAACGCGCCGTCAACGCCTGCTATGAGCTGGTGCATTACGAGCGGCTGCTCGACTACGCCGCCGCGCCGCCGCCGCCGCCGTTGAGCGAGGCGGACGCGGCTTGGATGGGTACTGTGGTCAGTAGGCCAGTGAAGCAGTAGGTCAGTGAATCAGTAGCTCACGGCGCCAGCCCCGGCAAAATCCGCCACAGGGCAAATAGGGCAATGCCCCCCAGCACGGCGGCGACGCCCAGCGGCAGCAGCCACGCCGCCCACGGCCAGCGCCGTGCCGCCGGCCGCAGCCAGTACGCCCACCCGGCCACAAAGCCCACCGCAATCGGGATGAGCGCCGGGTAGAGATAGCGGCCCTGGTGCTGTACGAAGGTCAGGTTGTAGTAAACGTGCAGCGCCGCCGTCAGCAGTACGGTCAGGCCCAGCACGAGTATGTGCTGCCTGTTTACCGGCGGCCGGCGGCCAGCGGCTGCCGGCCGCTGATCACTGATCACTGGCCACTGACTACTGGCCATTTTTAGCCCCAGACCCACCACCGCCAGCCCCGTCAGCACCGCCAGCCCGGCCACCATCCACCCCGGCAGCGGCGCGGCCATCCAGCCGAACT
>DAOSMQ010000377.1:0-3197 GCA_035372725.1 Promineifilum sp. (SeqCode) | reverse complement strand
CTCTATTCCTGACTGTAATCGACAGGAAGTATAGACGAACATGTGGAAGTGGTCGAATTGTAAGCGCGATTTTGCCGTGATGACGGGTAAACGTAGATGACCGGCCGCATCCTGCTGCTGTCGCCCTATCACGGCGGCAGCCACCGCGCCTGGGCCGAGGGCTACGCCTGCGCCAGCGCCCACGCAATTGCGCTGCTAACCCTGCCGGCCCACTTCTGGAAGTGGCGCATGCATGGCGGGGCGGTTACGCTGGCGCGGCAATGGCTGAGCCAGGCCGCCAGCCAGCCGCTGCCCGACCTCATTCTCGCTACTGACCTGTTTGACCTGACCACCTTTCTGGCCTTAACGCGCCGCCACACGGCCGGCATCCCCGCGGCGCTCTACATGCACGAGAACCAGCTGACTTACCCTCTGCCCGACGACCCGGCCACCGGCCCAATGCGTCGCCAGTTGGGCGAGCGCGACCGCCACTACGCCTTCATCAATTACGCCTCCATGCTGGCCGCCGACCGCGTTTTCTTCAATTCGCGCTACCACCTGGAGACGTTCTTCGCCGCCTTGCCCGCCTTCCTGCGTCACTACCCCGAGTACAACGAACTCGATACCATCCTTCTCCTGCGCCGCCGGAGCGCCGTCCTGCCTGTGGGCATCGACCTGCGCCGCCTGGAGCCGCCGGAGACAGCCGCCGCCGGCGCGCCGCCACTCATTCTCTGGAACCAGCGCCTGGAATTCGACAAGCGGCCGGAGCGCTTCATGGACGTGCTGCTGACGCTGGCCGGGGAAGGACTGCCGTTTCGCGTGGCTCTGTGTGGCGAACGCTTTGGGCAGCCGGACGCGGCCTGGCTGGCCGGGGTCGAGGCGCTGGGCGAGCGAGTTATTCACAATCGCTATGCGAACGACGACACCTATCGCCATCTGCTCTGGCAGGCCGCGGCCACCTTCTCCACGGCCGACCACGAATACTTTGGTATCGGCGTTCTCGAAGCGATCTACGCCCACACCTTCCCGCTGCTGCCGGATCGACTCAGCTATCCGGAGATCATCCCCGACGCCTTCCACGCCGACTGCCTCTACCACGGCAAGGCCGACCTGCTGGCCCGGCTGCGCGGCGTGCTGGCCAACCCGGCCGCCGCCCGCGCCCGCGCCACTGCGTTGGCCAGCGCCATTGCCGGCTATGACTGGGCGGTGATGGCTCCCACCTATGACCGCGCCTTTGACGGCTTGATGGCGCAACGCGGGTAAATGACAGGCTGGTGACGCGAGCAGCGCCCTATTCTTCCCTCGCCCGCCGGAACCAGAACCAGGCCGAGTTCCACGGCGGCCGATCCTCTACCCGTGTCGTGCCATATTCCTGGCGCTCCAGCACAAAGTCATCGGCCAACAGCGCCAGCAAGGTAGCAACTTCGAGGCCGTGCGGCCGCTCCTCGCCGGCCGCCTCGCTGTCGCGCAGACGAGCATGGAGAATGTATTCGCCGCCGGGGGCCAACAGCCGGGCCAACTCGTCGCTATAGCGTCGCAGCATGTCGTCGGCAAAGGAGTGGGCGCAGCCGACGTCGATGACTAGATCGAACGGCGGTGCGAGGAAGGTCAGGTCGGTGGCCGAGGCGACGACAAAGCGTGTCCGCTCGGCCACGCCCGCGTCAGCTGCCCGCCGCCGCGCCTCGTCGATGGCCTGGGGGATGAAGTCCACGCCGACGACCGTCCAGCCTCGTTGGGCCAGGTAGATGGCCGCGCGCCCAAAGCCGCAGCCGACGTCGAGCGCGCGGCCGGGCGGCCGTGTTTCGGCCAGCTCAAGAATCTCCGGCGGCGGCAGCGGGTCGTCCCAGGGCACGTGCCCCTCTTCATAGCGCTCCGTAAAGCGTTGCCGGGTGTCGTCTAACTCGTCCATTGTCTGCTCCTGGCGGTTGTCGCCTCTCCTGGTTGTCCCTTACAATAGTATCATTCCCTGTAACTGCGAATAGGATGCAGGGCTTTTCCAAAGTCGTCTAGCGACCATTGACCTGACCGGTGCGCCGGGGGTGACTCTGGAAAAGCCCTGGAATAGGGCGACTGCTGAGCACGCGACATGATGAGACGACAGGGCCAGTCTGGCAACACGCGCCGCTATCTCCGCACCCATTGGCCGGTCTTTTTCGGGCTATACAGCGTGCTGGTGCTGACGGTCGTGCTGCTCGGTGTTGGCCTGGCCAGCGGCTGGTACGCGCTCGTCCCCTTTGCCGTGGCAGTCATGCTCGTGGCCGGCTACGTGCTCGTGGCCGCGCTGTGGACGGCCTACCAGACCTACGACGGCCCCGGCCCACTGGTTATGACTCAGCTAATTGACTACGCGCAAATACGCCCCGATGATAAGGTCGTTTGCATCGACCTCGGCACGCGCGCTACGGCTGTCGAGATTGCCCGGCGGCTCGTCACTGGCCAGGTCACGGCCATCGATGTCTACAATCCTCAGTCCAACCCCGGCGCGCCTTTGCGCCGCGCCCGCGCCGCCGCCCGCAAGCCCGGCCCTGACCCGCGCCTGGAATGGATCGACGGCAGCATCGCACTCCTGCCCATGCCCGATCACAGCGTGCGGCTGGTCTTCATGAATGAGGTGCTGTCGGAGTTCTGGCTGCCGGAGGAACGCGCCCAACTACTGGAAGAGGTGCGGCGCATCCTCGTGCCGGAAGGCCGGCTGCTGCTGGCCGAGCGCCACCGCACGCGCAGCAATCTACTGCTCAGCGGTCTGGCGACATCGTCGTTGCCGCCGGCGGAGACGTGGCACGCCCTGCTCTTGCGGGCCGACTTCCGCATCCAACGCGAGGATAGCCTGCGCGGCCTGGTCTACTGCGCCCGCGCCGACCGGCCACCGCCGACCGAGGGCCGGCAACTACACCTCCACCTGGAGTTCCTTTAGCCCGCAGCCGCCCCGGCCAGCGACGCCTGCCACAGCCGGCCAATCGCCTCTGCGCCCAGTCCCGGCTGTGTCAGCACCCACCCGAGCAACGCGGCGCAATCGGCGGTGAAGTCCGCGCCATCGGGGCGCGGCAACCCTGGTGTCGCCCACGCCGGGCCGTCACCGGGCGCGCCGGGGGACAGCACCAGGATGGCGTCGTGGGTCAGCGCGTGGGTGTTGCGGATGTGGACGGAGATAGGGTGCTCAGCGTGGACGACGTAACGGTTGAGTAGGACAAAGCCAGCGTCATAGAGCGCCGTGGTCA
>DAOSMQ010000376.1:0-3212 GCA_035372725.1 Promineifilum sp. (SeqCode) | reverse complement strand
GTGGCCGCGGCCGATGGCGTCATCGTCGGCCGGCATGAGGGCTACCCCGACCAGAGTTGCAGCCCCAACGGCAACCGCTGGAACGCTGTCTACGTGCGCCACGCCGACGGCTCCATCGCCTGGTATGGCCACCTTAAACTTGGCTCCGTCACCACCAAGCCCGTCGGCGCGACGGTCGTTCGCGGCGAGGTGTTGGGCCTGGTGGGCAGCAGCGGCAACTCCAGCGGGCCGCACCTGCATTTTGAGATGTACAACGGCGGCGCGCTGCTCGACCCCTACGCGGGCAGCTGCAACGCTCTCGACGGCGGCTGGTGGGAGGAGCAGCGGGCTTACAACGACGCAGCCATCAACAAGCTGACCACGGGCACAGCGCCAGTGGAGCGCTCGGCCTGCCCCGCGCCGGACATCCCCCATGAGGCGACGCTCTTCCAGCCCGGCGACCGCGTCACCTTCACGGCCTACTACCACGACCAACTCGACAGCCTGCCCGGTGTCTACCGCATCCTGACGCCCGGCGGCGCGGTCTTCGCCCAGTGGACCCACAGCAGCACGCGGCCCCATTCCACGTTGTCCTACTGGTATTGGGCCTACGTCATCCCGGCGACGGCCCAGACGGGCACGTGGCGATTCGAGGTGGATTTCAACGGCCGCGCCTATAGCCACGCCTTCGTCGTCGGCGTCCCCTCCACCCCCACGGCCACCCCCACAGCCACGCCAACAGCCACCCCCACCCGCCCCTGGCGGCCCAGCGACTTCATCTTTCTACCCTCCGTGGTCAAAGAGTAGGCTGCGCGACCATTCGGGAACGGGCCACGCGCCCCACGTATCGTCTTCTCCTCGCAGCCCGCAATGTGGTATCGTTAGCCCATAGCCTACCCACACGGAGTGAAGAGATGACCGACAACGAGGCCGCCGCGCCGCGGCCGACCCAAGCCGACGACCTGTACCGGTTCCAGTTGCCGTCCGACCCGCAGATTGCGCCCGACGGCACGCAGGTAGTCTTCTGCGTCCAGCGCGTGGAGCGCGAGACGGAGAAGAAATACACCAATTTGTGGCTGGCCG
The DNA here is from genome assembly GCA_035372725.1 of Promineifilum sp. (SeqCode). GTDB lineage: Bacteria > Chloroflexota > Anaerolineae > Promineifilales > Promineifilaceae > Promineifilum. The sequence continues at coordinate 2,150 of DAOSMQ010000376.1, read as the reverse complement.
ACAGCGACGGCGGCCGCCTGCGCCAGTTCACCCACGGCAAGTGGGCCGACACGCAGCCGCGCTGGTCGCCCGACGGCCGGACGCTGGCCTTTCTGTCCAACCGTGGCAGCGAGGAGCAGGCGCAGCTCTACCTGCTGCCGACCGACGGCGGCGAGGCCCGGCCGCTGACCGACCTGAAGGGCAATTTTGCCAACTACGAATGGTCGCCCGATGGCGCGCGCCTCGTCTGCCAGTTTCGCCAGAAGGATGCCGACGCACTGGAGCGGGAAAAGGACGAGGCCAAGAAGAAGCTGGGTTTGTCCTATCGCCACATCACCCGCGCCGACTATAAATTCGACGGCGCGGGCTATCTGCCCCAGGAGCGCTGGCACGTCTGGGTCATCGACGCCACGACGGGCACGGCCACGCAACTGACCGAAGGCAGCCACGACGAGACGGAACCGCGCTGGTCGCCCGACGGGCAGAGCATCCTCTTTGCCTCCAACCGCAGCGACCGGCCCGACATGGACCTGGACGCGACGGAACTGTACCTGATTCCGGCCGGAGGCGGCGCGATGAGACAACTGGCGACGCGGCCCGGCCGCAAGTTCGCCGCCGTCTTTTCGCCCGATGGGCAGTACGTGGCCTATCTGGGGCGCGACAAGCCCGGCCGCTGGTATCAGAATGCGCGGCTCTACGTGGCCCCGCTGGCCGGCGGCGGCGCGCGCGAGGTGGGCGGCGAGCTGGACCTCCACCTGTCCGGGGCGACGAACGGCGACGTGTTCAACGACTCGACGCCGTCGCTGCCGGTCTGGTCGGCCGACGGCCGGCGCGTGGCTTGCGTGGCGACGACGCGCGGCAACGAGTGGCTACTCTCGCTGAACGTCTTTGAGCCGAACGACGCGCCGCAGTGGCTCATCGCCGAGGCAGGCGTGCTGGGCGGCTACACCCTCGACCGGGCGCGGCAGCGCGTGGCCTACCTGTGGTCAACGCTCGACGATCCGGCGCAACTGGTCGTCCGCGACCTGGCTTACGACGCCCCCGCCGGGCCGCGAACGCTGACGGCGCTCAACCCGTGGCTGGCGGAGAAAGAGATGGGCACTCTCGAAGAGGTGTGGTTCAAGGCATATGACGGCCACGACCTGCACGGCTGGATTCTCAAGCCGCCCGGGTTCGATCCCTCACGGCGCTACCCGTCGATCCTGCAGATTCACGGCGGACCGCAGACGCAGTACGGCAACATCTACATGCACGAGTTCCACTATCTGGCCGCCGCCGGCTACGTGGTCTATTGGAGCAACCCGCGCGGCAGCCAGGGCTACGGCGAGGCCGTTACCGGGGCCATCTATGGCCAGTGGGGCACGGTCGATTACGACGACGTCATGGCCTGGGCCGACTATGTTGAAAAGCTGCCCTACATCGACCCGGAGCGCATGGGCGTCACCGGCGGCAGCTATGGCGGCTACATGACCACGCTGATCATCGGCCGCACCCAGCGCTTCAAGGCCGCCGTGGCCCAGCGCGTCGTCAGCAACTTCCTCAGCTTCTACGGCTCCAGCGATCTGAACGCCGGACTGGAGCACCTGGCCGGCACGGCCGCGCCGTGGGACGACGTCCAGACCAACTGGGCGCAGTCGCCCATCAGCGCCATCGGCAACGCCCGCACGCCGACGCTGGTCATCCACAGCGAGAACGACCACCGTTGCGACCAGGAGCAGGGCGAGCAGGTGTTCATCGCCCTGCGCCGGCTGGGTGTCGCTACGGAGTTGTTGCTATTGCCGGGCGAGTCCCACGGCGTCAGCCGCGGCGGCCGGACAGACCGGCGCGTCGCCCGGCTGGAATATATGTTGGGCTGGTTTGAGCGCTATCTGAAGTGAGGGAAAAGTCATGAACCGGAAGTTCCGTCATCTGCTCCTGTTGTTGGCCCTGCTGGGGGCGCTGCCGGCCGTTGCCACGACCGCGGCCACTGTCCACGGCCAGACCGAGCCGTCCATCTCGACTTTCCTGCCCCTGGTCGACGTCGGCGACGATTGGCAGGCGTCGGAGTACGCCACCGACATCGCTTTTGGTGACGTAGACGGCGACGGCCGCGACGAGATGGCCATCGTCCGCAACGCCGTCACCGGGCCGCGGGTGCTGCTGCTCGATGACGCCGCCGCCGGCTTTGCGCC
>DAOSMQ010000375.1:0-3212 GCA_035372725.1 Promineifilum sp. (SeqCode) | reverse complement strand
GGCGGAGCCTCGCCGAAGCTCTTATGGCGCTCGGTCTTATCGACCCACTGCTGGCGGATGCGCCGCGTCAGGACGTTGGAGACGAGCATGTAGTCCAGCGGGTTATCGTACTCGCCGAAGCTGAGGATGACGTGGCGGCCGTTCTCCAACTGATCGACGATGGCCCTGACAGCGTTGGCCGCCGGCCGCTCGACGACGTAGGCGCGGTTGAAGATGGGTTGCAGCTTGCGGTGCAGCGATTCAGCCGCGGCGGGGTGGATGTTGTGGCCATTGGCCCAGTAGGCGACGGAATCGCCGGCCGGAACCTTTTTGCCGGCCTCGTCCTCGACCACTGCGCCCGGTTTCAGGGCCATGAACTCGGCCAGCCAGTCGCGTTGGAAGGCGCGCTCCAGGGCGCTGAGCGTCACCGCCGCCGTCTCGTTCAAGTCCAGCGCCTCGGACAGCAGCAGGATGTCGGCCGTGCCGAAGTCGCGCGTCGAAAGCTCCAGGGTGAAGTCGGGCGACGCGCCGCGGACGCGCGTGCTCTTGCCCAGCCCGGCGATCTGCGCCTTCTGGCCGAACATGGCTTTCAGACCGCGGACGGTCGTGTCGCGGTCGGCGTCGCGGTCGTCGTAGCCGTACTCGTTGTGCATGTCGAAGACCAGGGCCGCGGCCACGTCGGCCTTCATCAGCCCGGCCAGCACCATGCGCGTCAGGAAGCTCTTGCCCGTGCCCGTCGCGCCGAAGATGCCGCTGCTGCGCTTAACGAAGCGGGCCAGGTCGAGGCAGACGGGGTAGCCCTGCTCGATGGTGTGGCCGACGACGAAGTTGGCCCCGCCTTCCTCGCCGAAGATGGCGGCCACGTCGGCGGCGTCGGCCGGGCGCACCGGCGCGTGGTGGGCGGGCACGGTCTTCACCGGTCGCGGGCCGGGGTTCTCTTCGCCGCGGTCGACGCGCGCCTGCCACTCGGCCCGCTCCGGCGCGGTCAGGTCTGGCCCCAGGTCGAGCATCAGCGTGGGGTAGACGGCCAGGGTCGTGTAGAGTGTCTTGCCGTAGAGCGCCTGACGCAGGCTGACCGGCAGCCGGTCGGATTGCTCGTCGGCGAAGCGGGGATCGGTGCTGCCCAGTTGCAGGTCGGTCACCAGGCCATAGTAGCGGAAGTGGCCGCTCTCGCAGACGACGAAGCTGCCCTCCTGCACGCTGTCGGCCGGCACGGTCAGACGGATGCGGAAGCCCTCCTTTAGGCCGCCGCCGACGACGTAGCCGAGCGGGTCGCTGGTGGGTTGGGGGGTGGGGTCGGGCAACGTGGGCAACATCAGAAGCCTCCCGCCGCGCCGGGCACGCCATCCAGTTCCGGCAGCGCTTCGCCGAGGGCTTCCAGCACGGGCACGAGCGTCTCGTAGTTGTTGCGCAGCAGTTCGATGATCTCGCGCACGGCGGCCATGGCCCAGTCGGCGTCGTGGTGGCGCAGGCGGTAGATGTCCTGCACGTGGGCCACAAGGAGCTGGTCGACGGGCACGCCCAGGTCGGCGCTGCGCAGGATGAGCCGCAGGTAACCCAGCTGCCGGGTGAAGCGTCTGATCTCGCTCTCTTCGCACAGCACCACCGGGTCAAGGTTGAGCGGTGGCCGGGGTGGCAGGCCGTGGAAGAAGCGGCCGTCGCGGCAATAGCCGACGGCCAGGACGTTCATCTCGATGGGCAGCAGCCGGTTCTGGCGCTGGTCGTTGATGACCGCCTCCGGCTGGCTGTCGGCCAGGATGAGCCGGCGCACGAGTGGGTCGTCATCGACGTTCATGTTGTAGACCAGGCCAAAGATGGCCTCGCGCGTGTCAGCCGGCTGGGCCTTGACCAGGCAGCCGAACGATGGCCCGGACAACTGCCGTACCTGGCAGCCGATGGTGAAGCCCTGTGTGCCCGCCCGCAAGACCCGCCCGACTGTCGTTGTCGTCTCCATAAATAGCTCCATGCGCGCCTCGGTCGAGAAACCTCCCTGCCGCGCGGGCGGGGTGCTCCTCTCGGCGATGCTACGTCCGCGTTGTCGTCACCCTCCTAAAGCCCCGGCCGGAATTCATGGTGGCTGCGCCCGCCGCGGGCGATGCCCTTGCTGTCGGCCTTGGCGGCCAGCAGCCCATCGGGCACGCCCAGCCGTTGCATGTGGCCGTCGATCATCATGTTCAGGTTCATCTCGTCGAAGCGGCCGACGACGGCTAACTCGTCCGCCCGCGCCAGCACATAAGGATAGTCGCCCATCAGCTTGCACTGGTCATAGATCAGCCCGTGGACGAATTCCACCGCCGCCGGGTCCTCGGCCACCCAACGGGGAATGTCCACGCGGGCGATGGCGCGGGCGAGAGTAGGTTCCAGGTTCCAGGGGCCAGGTTCCAGGGGGAAGGGGCCAGGTTCCAGGGGCCAGGTTCCAGGGGAAGAGCTGTCTCCCGCAGCCTCTGGGCCTATGCTCGCTTCCTCTTCCCTGGAACCTGGAACCTGGCCCCTGGAACCTGGATTCAGGTAGAAGAAGCACACCTCAATGAGCGGGTTCTCCTCGGCGAAGCGGCTGTTGGCCGGGGAGACATCGACGAAGACGGGGCTGCGCTCGCCGGGGCCGAGTAGCGTGGCGTAGAGGTCGGCGTCGGTCAGTTCGCCGGCCGCCGGCCGCCGGCCCAGTTCCTTCAGGTTGATGGTGTCGTCGTCGAGCAGCGTTTGCAGCAGCGTGACGACCGAGGCTTTGCCTGGACGGTCGATGTAGCCGGCCAGCAGCGCGCCCGTCTCGTAGATCTGGGTCATGGCCGCCGTCCAGGCGAAAACAGCTTCTTCGGTCTTCTCGCGCTCGCCGACGAAGGGCCAGTAGAGCAAGCGCTGGTCGAGCAGGGCCAGCGTGCGCGCGGCCTGGCCCTGCATGCTGAGGGCCAACGCGGCCAGCGTCTCGATCTCGCGCCGGTCGCGGGCGATGGTGACTTCGCTCTTGTTGAAGCCAGGGCTGTCGTCGGTCAGGTCGTCCTCGATGGTGGGGTAGAAGATGGACGGCAGCGAGACGATGCCGGGCGCAGCCGGTTCGCCGTGGTAGTAGGTGATAGCGCCGATGTTGATCAGATAGTAGAGGAAGGGCGCGTGGCGGTCGGGCAGGATCTGCGAGCCGTCGGTGGCGATGAGCGTGGCCCGCGGCGGCGGCGGCGGGGCGGGGACGGGCACGTCCAGCGGCTCGTCGTGGCCCAGCGGCCGGGCGGCGCGAAAGT
>DAOSMQ010000374.1:0-3222 GCA_035372725.1 Promineifilum sp. (SeqCode) | reverse complement strand
ATCCCAACGTGCGCTTCTTGCAGCACAACGACATCCACGTCGGCTTCTCGGCCATCTCCTGGCATCGCGACAGCGTTAACCGGGAGTATGGCGTTGGGCCGGACTGGGACGAGACGCGGAACCCTACAAGCTGGTGCGCTGCGGCATCTACCTGCAAACGTTCGCCGAGAGCAACTCGCGCCTCGGCTTCATCCCCGGCAGCCACAGGCCGCCCACGGGGCCGGTGTCGGGTTCAACGAAGCGCAAGGAGCGCTGGCTGAAGTGGCTGGGCGCGGCCAACTACCTGTCGCCCAAGATTCAGATGGCCATCTCCAACGCCGACTGGATTCCGACCGAGCCGGGCGATTGCGTCATCTTCGACCCGCGCACGATCCACTCCGGCAGTTACATCACCGGGCCGAAGTACTCTGTCTTCGTCGCCTACGGTGTCGAGAACAAGCACTTCTCCAACCACTACAACTACTACCGCAACGTGCGCTCCGAGTTGGGTTATGGCGACATGGAGCCTGAATTCGTCCAGCTCTTGCGCGAGCACGACCTCTACCCGGAGGAGACGCCGACCTTCGACTTCGTTGAGGGAGCGTGGGTGCCGTCGTCGCTGGTCAAGAGCCTCTACACGCGGCGGCGCGACACGCCAGTGCAGATGTAGGGCTGCGGCGCGGGGCCGGGGCGGACTCACTTCGCCCCGGCCCTTTTTGGTTTAGGCCGTCGCGGCCGTCGCCGCCAGAATCTCGGCCGTGTGGGCGCGCTCGTGGCTGGCGATCAGCTCGCAGACCTGCTCAATGGTCAGAATGCGTCCGCTGGCGTGGCGGCCCTTCTGGCTCCAATCCTCGTCCGCCAGCGTATCGATGAAGTCAAATAGGGCCACGCGGTTCTGGGCCATAGCGGCCATCAGGTCGTCGAGCGTCTTGTCTTGCAGCTTCTCGACGACGCGGCGATTCCAACGGGACAGGTCGAAATCGTCGGACACGCCCGCGCCGCCGGCCTGCACCTGGGCCATCAGCGCCGTCATGCCGCGCTCCGAATCGACGACGTGACGCAGGAGATCGAGCACGCGCCACTCGCCGCCCTCCTCGGAATAGGCGCGCTGCTGCCACTGGGCACTGCTCAGCCCGGACACGACGCGGTATAGTTCCTCCCGCGCCGCCCGCAGCTCTTCCTTGATTGCGTGTTTGTCGGTTGCGGTCATATTACGTTCTCCATGTGGTCAGTAGGTCAGTGGGTCAATGGGTCAATAAGTCAGTGGGTCAGTCCTCGGCTAGTCTTACGGAACCTGATCCCTGGAACCTAGCCCCTAGCCCCTAGCCCCTAGCCCCTATCCCCTATATCTTCTGCGGATAATAGTATCCATCGGCCTCAATCGCCGCCAGCGCTTCCTGCCAGCGGGGCGGCTGGTGGGCGCGAAAGGCGTCGGCCTCGGCCCCGACATCGTAGGCCACGCGGTGGTGGGTAGCCGACCAGCGGCCGGCCTGCCACTCCACCAGGGCATACTTGGCCCGCCCGTCACCGTCGCCGGGCATGCTGACTGAGCTGACGTTGAGCAGCGTCAGCCCGCCCCAGGGGCGCACGCCGGGGATGTGCAGATGACCATAGGCGACGACGGCGGCCGTCAGCCCGCTGAAGAGCGGCTCCAGCTCGGCGTCGGGCTGCCGCACGTGGCCCCACTGCGCCAACTGGTCAGCCTCGGCCGGGAAAACGATGTCGTCCCAGTTGCGCGGGTTGGCGTGGACGATGAGCAGGTCGTCGTCGGCCTCGGCCGTGGGCGCGAAGCGCAGGCCGAACGGCAGCCGGCCCAGCCAGGCCGTGTCGTCCGGCAGGAAGCGCGCCTGTGTCCAGGCCATCGTTGCGGCGTGCTTGTCGGGTGGCTGGGCGCGGCCGGCCAGCCAGGCGTCGGTGTTGCCGACGACAGCCGGGAAGCGCCGGTCGCGCACCAGGCGCAGGCACTCGGCCGGCCGGGGACCGAACAGGCACAGGTCGCCGGCGAAAACGATGGCGTCGGGCGCGTGCCGGTCGATGTCGGCCAGGACGGCCTCCAGGGCGGTCAGGTTGCCATGAACATCGGAGAAGATCGCGATTCGCATAGCCACTCCAGATAGCCCCTCCAGAGATGTAACTCTAGCTGTTGCTGATGTCGTCTTCCAGCGCCTGCTGAAGCTGCTCTGTGTCCGACGGTTCGAGCATCTCCTGCAACTCGCTGTCGTCGCTGAGGTTGATGCCTTGCTGCTCGGCCAGCCGGGTGACCAGTTGCAGCAGCTTGGTCAGTTCCGCCTCGGCCAGCATGTCGATGTGGAGGTCAACTTCCTCGCGCAGGTCGGCGATCTTGGCGGCGCGGTTCTGGGAGATGAGGACGATGATGGCCAGGGCGATGGCTTCCAGCGAGACGACCATCGTTAGAAAGCCGAAGGGGAAGGGATCGAACGGCTCGACGCCGGGAATCAGGCCGACGTTGATGACGATCCAGACGGCGAACCAGATGACGTTGACCACCAGGAAGACCATACTGCCGAAGGCGATGGTCAGCTTGTCGGCGACGACTTCGGCGAAGGTGCGCTTGGCGTCGGCGCGGCCCTTCAGGCTGCGGCGGTACATCTCCGCTTCGGAGTAGGAGTGCGTCTCCTGGGTGCTGTTGCTGTTGTCGATCATATTCGCCACTCTCCTTGCGGTTGATCGCGGTAGTTCCCGCCAGCCCCGTTATCCGACAGGATCGTTACGAAGCCGGGGCCACCCAGGTACAGCCCGGCATCGACATCGACGGCCAGGCCGCCGGCGTAGACGTGGGCGGCGGTGACGTCCTCCGGCTGGCGGCCGTTGAGCTTGACGATGGGCGTGTGGCCGTGGACAAAGCGGCGGCCGCCGTAGAGGCTCAGGAAGCGGGCCACGCGGGCCGGGCCGCGCTCCTCGTCCTGGAAGGCGCGCCGCTGCGAGAAGTAGTCGAGCAGCAGATCCCAGTCGGCGGCGTTGTCGTCGTGCAGGATGGCGCGGATGCCGCGGTTGACCGCGCCGACGGTGCGGCCGTAGACCTGGTAGAAAGTCGCGTCGGCGTGGGCCAGCAGCCAGTCGCCGTCGAGAGCCATCGCCGGCAGGGCGCGCAGCCAGGCGGCGCGGGTCTCGTCCAGCCGGGCCAGGTCGGACGCCACGCCGCCGTTGTGCCGCCAGCTGGCCAGGAAGGTGCCGCCGGGGCCGCCGCTGGGCTGGGCGCCAAAGCGCTGCGCGGCCAGGATG
>DAOSMQ010000373.1:0-3224 GCA_035372725.1 Promineifilum sp. (SeqCode) | reverse complement strand
ATCAGGCTCTAGATCGGCTTGGCGATGATCTCGCCGCCGGCCAGGACGAAGACGCGCTCCCCCGACCGCGGCCGGACAACGGCCGTGCCCGTGAACTCGCCAAAGGCCGGCAGCAGAGCATAGTCGCGGCCGAAGTAAAAGCACGGCAGCGTCAGGCCGCGGCCGCCGCCGCTGAGGGTCACGGCCGGGTGGACGTGGCCAGCGACAGGGTACCCTTGTGGGGCGGGTTGGCAACCCGCCTCTTCCGCCTGTAACGCAGGTTGACAACCTGCGCTACGACTTGGTGGCTCGTGGAGCCAGACAAACGGCGCTTCGGCCACGGGCGCGTCCAGGCACTCCACGTCCCAATCGCCCGGTGGGTCGCCGGCGCGGCTGTCGTGGTTGCCGCGAATGAGGGTGATGGGCAGGTCGGGGCGGGCGGCGCGCCAGGCAGCCACCTGCGCCAATGTGCCCGGGACGCGGCCGGCGCGGGCGTGCAGCAGGTCGCCCAGGATGAGCAGCCGCGCCGCGGCCGTGCGGTCGAGGGCGGCGCTGAGGCGGGCCAGCATGGCGGCCGTCGTGCCGCCGGGCACAGGAATGCCGCCGGCGCGAAAGGCGGCCGCTTTGCCGAAGTGGACGTCGGCCACGATCAGCGCCCCCGCCCGCGGCCAATAGACGGCCCGCTCCGGCAGCAGCCACAACGTCTCGCCCTGCACTTGTGTCTCGATCATGGGAGAGAAGCTCACGCAAAGGCGCTAAGAAGAGCTCACGCAAAGGACGCCAGGGAAGCAAAGGACGCCAAGAAGAGAATCTCCTTGTCTTCTTTGCGTTCTTTGCCCCCTTTGCGTCCTTTGCGTGAGGTTCTTCGATCAGGAAACGGCGGCGCGCACCTTGTCCAGCTGGCCATAGGAGCCGAGCTTGCGGCTCTTAGCGACGATGAAGTCGGCGTAGGCCCGGACGTATTCCTTGCCCGGCGTGCGGAAGTCGAAGCCCTCCGGGTGGTCGCGGAAGAACTCGCGGTGGACGCGCGTCCAGACGAGGCGGCCGTCGGTGTCGATGTTGACCTTGGTCACGCCCAGCTTGGCGGCGCGGGCGAACTGGTTGTCGTCGACGCCCCTGGCCGATGGGTTGAGCGCCCCGCCGGCCGCGTTGATGCGCAGCACCTCGTCCTGGGGCACGCTGCTGCTGCCGTGCATGACCAGCGGGAAGCCGGGCAGCGCCGCCTGAATGGCCTCAATGCGGTCGAAATGAAGCCCCTGCGAACCAGAGAACTTATAGGCCCCGTGGCTCGTGCCGATGGCCACGGCCAGGCTGTCGCAGCCGGACTGTTCCACGAACGCCCTGGCCTCGTCGGGGTCGGTCAGCATGGCGTGCTTCTCATCGACCTTGATGTCCTCCTCCACGCCACCGAGCATGCCCAGCTCCGACTCGACGCTGACGCCTTTGGCGTGGGCGCGCTCGACAACGCGGCGGGTGGTGGCCACGTTCTCGGCGAAGGGCGCGTGGCTGGCGTCGATCATGACCGAGCTATAGAAGCCGGAGTCGATGCAATCGTAGCAGGTTTGCTCGTCGCCGTGGTCGAGATGGACGGCGAAGATGGCGTCGGGGTACTCGGCCTCCACGGCGCGGATGATGGCTTCCAGCACGCGGGCGTTGGCATATTTGCGCGCGCCCTTGCTGAGCTGGATGATGAACGGGGCCTGGGCGTCGATGTGGCCCTGGAAGAGGCCGAGGGCCTGCTCCATGTTATTGATGTTGTAAGCGCCGACGGCGAAATTGCCATAGGCGACTTTGAAGAGTTGGGCGGTGGTGACGATCATGGGCAGGTGCTCCTGGTTGAGTCTTGGTTATGGGCTATCGGGGAGCGGGGCAGGGGCGCAGGGAAAAAGCTGTGCCGCCGGGCCACGCTCAGGGGGAATTATAGCAGGCAGACGAAATGGGGGCAGGTTGTCTTGCAAACCTGACAGGTGAGCGGCCCGCTCGCGGTCACTGAAGTGCTGCCGACCGCCTACCTGTCAGGTCTTTGAGACCTAGGTTAAGGCCCCAGCAACACCGGCAGCCAAAGCAGGCGCACGTTTCGCTCGTATACGACTCCGGCCACGTGATCGGCCGCGGGCATGGTCAACTGGTTCGTGCTGGCGCTCGCCCCGTCGTTGCCGGTTCCGCGCCAACCGGCGACCCGCCACGTCGCCGCAGGGCTGGCTGTCAGCGTGATCAGCTCACCCGGCTTATACTGGCCGTTGGCCGCGCACTCGCTCGACTTGTTGGGCGCGGCCACGGGCAAAGCGCCTTCGCCCTCCTTCTGCAGCGTCAGCGAGTAGCAGAGCGGCGCGTAGACCACGCCCACCGTGTGGTTGGATTCCGGCATGATCGCGGCGTTGGCCGGCGATTGACTGGCGTCGTCCAGCGTTCCTGTCCAGGCGCTTACGCGCCAGCCGGCGGCCGGTTGGGCTGTCAGGTCGATTACCTGACCGGCGACGTAGTCGCCCGCGCCGGGGCAGTCGGGTGAACGCTCAGGCGACAGCGTGGGCGGCGCGCCCTGGCCCTGGACGGTTACGGTCAGCGGATAGCACATCAGCGTCAGCACGACGTTCACGTTGACGATGGCCGTCGCCGAGCGCTCCCCGGACACGCCCACCACCCGAACGGGATAGACGGCCGGGGGCGCGTCGGCAGGGATGGTGATCTCGACCGTGGCCGTGCCCGGCGGGGCGACGCTCGCTGGCGTGACCGTGGCCGTGCCGCCGGGCGGCAGGTCTAGCGCTTCCAAAGCGACCGAGTTGCTATACCCGCCGACGCTGCGAACCTCGACCGGGAACGTCACGCTCGTGCCAACGACGGCGGTGACGGTGGCCGCTTTGCCCACGACCTCGAAGCCGGGCGTCAGGGAGGCGGCGTTGTTCTCCCGGTTCGAGTCGGGAACCTGACCCGCCGGGTCGACCACCACCATCGCCGCGTACTGCGCCGGCGGGTTGGCCCACGTGCCGGTGGCGATGGCGCTGCCGCCGGCCGGCAGGCTGCTGATGGTGGCGGTCGCCACCACGACCAGCTGCTGGCCATTGGTGTTGTAGAAGGCCACCGGGACGTTGGCCGCCGCCACGGCGCTGAGGTTGAAGACGGTGGCTTCCAGGACGACCGCGTTGGCGCTGCCCGGCCGGGAGCCAAAGTAGAGTGGATCGACCGCCAGATCGGCCGCGACGGGCACGTTCAGGAAGTACTGGTTGTTGTCCAGTTGTAGTTCGGCG
>DAOSMQ010000372.1:0-3232 GCA_035372725.1 Promineifilum sp. (SeqCode) | reverse complement strand
AGGACCTCCGCACCAAATCGCCGCAACATCTCGTTGACTTCGGCCACGGTGGGCATGTTGTGGCCCGTGCCCAGCTTCAGCACCTTGGCCGCGCCGGTGGCGTTGCCGATGTCGCCGAGGGTCTGGAGGTCGAAGTGATGCAGGGTGCCGTAGATGATCGCCGCGGCCAGGCTGTCGCCCGCGCCGGTGGCGTCGCGGGCCACGACGGGCAGGCCGGGGGCAATGTGCAGGTCGTCGGCCGTCAGCAGAAACGCCCCGGCCATGCCCCGCTTGATGACCGCCAGTTGCGTTCCCCGCTCCAGCAAGACGCGGGCCGAGTTGACGGGGTCGGCCTCGCCCGACAGGCGGCGGGCCTCGTCCTCGGTTGCCAGCAGAACAGTCGCCAGCGCGGCGGCTTCGCTGTGCCAGGCGTTGTCGATCTTGGGGTTGCCGGGGCCGGGGTCGAAGAAGGTCGGCACGCCCGCCTCGCGGGCCACGCGCAGCGCCGCCAGGACGATGGCGGGCACGCCCTCGTGGTCGGCCCAGCCATCGGCATAGAGGGCTTCGGCCGTGCCAATCGTTGGCCGCCAGGCCTCCGACAGGCTCATCACCTGCAAGCTGCCGGGGTAGCCCAGGTAGGCCGGCTCGCCGCGCTCGTCGACGAGCACACTGGCCACGGGTGTCCGCGCGCCGGGGCTGATGATGACGCCGCTCACATCGACGCCCTCATCGGCCAGCCCTTCGAGGACGATCTCGCCAAAGAGATCGTCGCCCACCTCGCCCAGCGCGGCCACCTTCAATCCCAGATGCGCGGCCATGATGGCCACATTGCACGCCCCCCCTGGCCCTAGAGCCAGGTAGGAGACACGCTGCAAGTCCTTAGGCTCCAGTTGGAGTTGCTCCACCCGAATGGCATAGTCTGCCAGAATGTCGCCGAGGATGATGACCATGAGGAGAGCCTCCGTGCTATCGCTGACCGCCGACCGCCGACCGCCGCCCACTGACCTACTGACCTACTGTTTACTGACCTACTGCCTACTGCCCCCTTCCCACAATCTCCGCCACAAACCCCTCCACTGTCAGCGGGGCGCGCTTCAGCCGCAGCGCCTGGGCCAGGCGGACGAGTTGCGGCGGCTCGACGTTGGTCGTGGCCAGCACGTCGGCGTGGGTCAGCACCTCGGCCGCCGGGCCATCGGCCAGCGCCTGGCCGGCGGCCATGACGATGGCCCGGCCGAAGTGGGCCGCGCAGAAGTCGATGTCGTGGGTAATGGTCAGCACCGTGCGCCCCTCGGCCTTCAGGCTCTCGACGATGCCGCCGATGAGGGCCACACCGCCGGCATCCTGGCCCATCGTTGGCTCGTCGAAGATGACGATGGGCGTGCGCATGGCCAGCACCGACGCCAGCGTGACTAGCTTGCGCTGTGGCGTGGTCAGGTCATAGGGGTGGGTAGCCGCCGCGTCAGTCAGCCCGACGGTCGCCAGCGCCGCGGCCACGTTGGCCTGCCGCTCGGCCTCCGGTTGCCCCAGACGGCGTGGCCCAAAGGCGACCTCGTCGCCCACGGTGCGCTCGACGATCTGGTCGTCGGGGTTCTGAAAGACGTAGCCGACGCGGGCGGCCATCTTAGCCACAGTATGCTCGCGCGTGTCCCAGTCGCCGACAACCACGCTCCCCTCGCTGGGCTTCAGCAGGCCGTTAAGGTGTTTCACCAGCGTCGTCTTGCCCGCGCCGTTTTCGCCGACGATGGCCACGGCCTCGCCAGGGGCCACGCGCAGGCTGACGCCGCGCAGGGCCTGCGTGCCGCTGGGGTAGGTGAAACTCACGTTCGCCACCACAATGGGCATGGGCGCGAGGGCCGCGCCAGTCGCCGCCCCTATGTCGTCCGTCGTCCGTTGTCCGCCGGCGGTCATCGAAAGAACTCCACGGCTTCTTCCAGCGTCACGGGCAGGTCGTCTCGGTCGGCGCGGAAGCCGGCGGCCTGGGCGGCGCGGGCGGCCTGGGTATAGCGCGTCGGTTGCAAGCCGTATTGGGCCAGGTCGGCCGAGGCCAACACATCGCCCGGCAGCCCGTCGGCCACAATACGCCCTTCGTGCAGCACAATCACGCGGTCGGCAAAGACGGCCACCCACTCTAGCTTCTGCTCGGCCAGCACCACCGTGGCCGCGTCGGTCGCCGCCAGGTCGCGCAGGACGGCAAAGACCTCCCTGGAGCCAATGGGGTCGAGTTGCGACGTCGGCTCGTCGAGAACGATGACCGGCGGGCGCATGACCAGCACCGAGGCGATGGCCAGCCGCTGCTGTTGCCCGCCGGACAAGGCGAAGGGCGAGCGCTCGGCCAGGTCGCGCAGCCCGGCAAAGCCGAGAATGTCCTCGACGCGCGTCGCCATCTCTTCCAGGGGCACGCCCATGTTCTCCAGCCCGAAGGCGATCTCCTCGCGCACGCTGAAGCGCGCGCCAGTGATCTGGTTGAACGGATTGGCGAAGACCAGGCCGACGTGGCCGGCCAGTTGCGCCAGCGACGAGGCCGGCACATCGACGCCGGCGACCTCCACCCCGCCAGACAGCTTGCCACGGTAGAAGTGGGGCACGAAGCCGGCCAGGGTGTAGCACAGCGTGGATTTGCCCGCGCCGTTGGCGCCGATCACGGCGCAGAATTGCCCCGTGGGAATCTCCAGCGTCACGCCGGCCAGCGCGGGCGTCGTCGCCCGCGGGTAGAAGTAGGTCACATCGCCCAGCCGGATCATGCCGCCAACCTCGGCGCGATGGCCAGATAGAGCCGCCAGCCGATGACGGCCAGCATGGCCAGCAGCAGCAGCCAGCGCAGGACGCGCTGGGCGGGCGTGTCGTGGAGCACGAGCAGGCTGGTCTTCGGCCCCGGCCGGCCGAAGGCGCGCACTTCCAGGGCGATGGCCCGCTCTTCGATGTCGATGATGCTGCCCAGCAGCAGCGGCTGGACGAGCGGCAGCAGCGCCCGCAGCCGCACGAGTAGGTTGCCCTCCGTCTCCAGGCCGCGCGAGCGCTGGGCGTCCAGGATGGTGTTGGCTTTGGTCTGGAAGCGGGGCACGATCTGCATCGTCGCCAGCATGATGTAAGCGATGCTGTTGGGGAAGCCGCGCTGGCTAAGGGCCAACATCAGGCCATCGGGCCGGGTGGTGAAGGTTAGCAGCAGGAAGCTGCTGACGACGGTGATGAAGCGGCCGGCGCTGCGGATGGCAAACTGCAAGCCCTCCTGCTTCAGCGACAGCGGCCCCAGGTG
>DAOSMQ010000371.1:0-3249 GCA_035372725.1 Promineifilum sp. (SeqCode) | reverse complement strand
CGGCCGTGCGCTCGCGGTGGCGCTGGTAGACCAGGTCGTTGACCTGATCCATCTCCAGGCTGTGCCACTCGTCGGCGGTGATGCTCATGGCCTCGTAGCGGGAACGACCGCTCAGCAGCCAGGCAATGCCCCGCTCCCCCGTCGCCAGGTGGATCAGGTGGTCTTTGATCGCCCAACCGCTGGCCGGGTCGGGCCGGCTCAACTGCGCCTCGTCCAGCGGAGCCAACACGCGCTGCAACGCTTCCCAACTCTCGCCAATGCGCTCCATGAGCGCCGTCTTCGTCATTTCGTCGGTCATCTTGCCTCCACGGAGAATGTCGGTCGTCACCTGGGTGTTGGCGACGCGGCCTCAGCGCCGCAGCCGGGCGATGAGCACCGGCGGGAACTCAGTGTAGTTGCCGCTCCACGAGGTGGTTTGGCCCGGCTCGTGGTTTGGCGGAAAGGCGGCCTCCTCCAATGCGTCGAGAGCCAGACCCGCGCCCAGAAACGGGGCCAGCAGAACGCTCAGCGGACGGTGGAAGTAGGGCTGCGGCTCCGGCTGGCCGCGCAGGGCGATGCCCTCGGCGGTGAACGGTGTCAGGTAGCGGGACAGCTTCAGGGCGTAGCGCGTCGTCCACTGCCGGCCGTCGTCGGCGCTCTCGGTTACGTGGGTCACGTGCAGCCCGTTGAAGCACGGGTGCATGACCGAGAAGACGAACCGCCCGCCCGGCCGCAGCAGCCGCGCCACCGCCCCGGCCAGCGGCCCGATGTCGGCCATGTCGAACAGGGCCATGTTGCACATGGCCGCGTCGAACTGGCCCTCGCCCAAAGCCAGCAGGGCGTCGCCGTCGGTGGCGTCGAGGACGCGCAGGGCGATACGGTCGCCGTAGCCGGCGGCGTGGGCGCGGGCGCGCTCGATTAGCGGCGCGGAGAAGTCGAACGCGGTCACTTGCGCGCCCAGGTCGGCCAGCCGCAGCGCGTAGAGGCCGTTGCCGCAGGCGATGTCGAGGACGCGCTCGCCCGGCCGCACGTCCAGCAGCCGCTGCGTCCGCGGCCAGATGAGCACGTTGACAAAATCGTTGCCGGCCATGCCCATGCGCTCGTCCCAGACGGCGGCATTGGTTTCCCAGGCCTGGCGGGCGGCGTCGTTGTCGGCAGTCATGGTCGTATCGCGGCCCTTCGTCTACTTGTCGCGCGCGTCCCAGAGCTGTCGCGTCATCTGGATGTGGCCGGTGTGGATGCCGGTGTGCTCCAGCGCGTGGAGCAGCGCCCAACCGGCGCTGTGGGGTATGTTGTCCATGCCGCCCACGCGCGTCTCGTTCAACTGGGCCAGGCTGAGATTGGCCAGCACGCTTTTGCTGTGGTCGAGCGCTTCGCGCAAACGCCCCAGCAGGGTGTCCGCGTCCACGCTGTGCGTCTCAAACTCCTGCGCCCGCACGCGCCCCGCCGGCTGCCCGCCGGCCACTTCGCCAACCCAGTAGCGCAGCGCCCCGGCCGTATGCGTCAGCAGGACGGCCAACGAGTTCATATCCGAGGCGGGCTTCCAATCCAAGTCCTCGGCCGGCACGCCATCGACGGCCGTCTCAATCGCCCGCACCAACGTTTCCAACCGCTCGCTCATGTCCGTAAATAGCTGTTCCATGCCGCTCACTCCTTCATGTTGTCTTCGACCGCCGACGGCCGACGGCCGACCACAGACATCTTCCACCCGTGGTCCGTCGTCCGTCGTCCACTTTCCGTCATCCCTCATCCTTCATCCGTTACAACGCCTCCGCCATCGGCCGCATGCCAATCAGGAACACCCGCGCTTTGGCCGGCTGCGTGACGGCGAAGAGCACCGCCTCGGCCACGTCCTGCGCGTCGAGCATGGCGTCGAGGGCGGGGTCGCCGGGCGTGCGGCCGGTACCGAAGGCGAAGTGCGTGCCCACGCCACCGGGGGCGATGACACTGACCTTGACGCCCTGCTCGCGCGTCTCGTAGTCCAGCGCCTGGGCAAAGCCCATCTGGGCGAACTTCGTGGCGCAATAGACGCTCTCGTTGGGCAGCCCCTTCAGCCCGGCGACGGAGGCGATGAAGACCAGCCAGCCCTGCCGGCGAGCCAGCATGTCGGGCAGGAAAGCGGCCGTGCACAGGAAGCTGCTGCGCATGTTGGTGTTCATCATCCAGTCGTAATCGGCCGCGGTCAGGCTGCTGAGCGGGCCATACTTGCCGACACCGGCGTTGTTGACCAGGATGTCGATTGCGCCGAAGCGGGCCAGCGCCGCCGCGCGCAATCGCTCCACATCGGCCTCCTGGGTCACATCGGCGGGCACAGCCAGCGCGCCGACATCCATGCGCTCCAGGCGTTCGGCCAGGCCGGCCAACTCATCGGCCGAGCGGGCTGTCACGACAACGTTGGCCCCGGCCTGAGCCAACGTCAGCGCCGTGGCCTCGCCGATGCCGCGGCTGGCCCCGGTCACCACCGCCACCTTGTCCCGCAATAGCTCACTCATTGCTTTGTCTCCTTCGCTCGCCAGCATAGTATAGCAGCGCCGCCCAGCCGTGGCGCGATTCTCCCAAATCGTGGCGCGATTCTCCGAATCGCGGCGCGCGAAGAGCGCGATTCGGGAGAATCGCGCCACGGGCGAGCATTGCCGATTGCCCGCGCCTGCGGTATAAGTGCCCCGCGCCCGCACGCGCTCCAACCGGTCAACACGGACACGCCATGCCCCCCACCCATGCTGCCAACCACCACAACCGCGCCTACCTGGCTCTGGCCCTGGGTCTTGTCGGCATGGGCTTCTCCGGCATCTTCGTCAAGTTGGCCGGGACGCCGGGCGCGGTGTCGGCCTTCTACCGCGTGGCTGTGGCCGTGGCGCTGCTGGCGCTGCCCTTCAGCCGGGGCATTGCCCGCGACGGGCAGCCGTCGCGGCGCGAAGCGCTCATCGCCGTCCTGGCCGGGCTGTTCTTTGCCGGCGACCTTTTCTTCTGGAACACGGGCATCCTCATCAGCGGGGCGACGACGCCAACGCTGATGGGCAATACCGCGCCCATCTGGGTCGGCCTGGGGGCAATGGTCTTCTTCGGCGAGCGGCCGGGGCGGCTGTTCTGGGTCGGGCTGGCCATAGCCATCGGCGGCGCAGTGGTCATTCTGGGTGTGGACGCGCTCAACGATGTCGGCCTGGGCACGTTCTTCGGCGTCCTGTCGGGCATGTTCTACGGCGGCTATTTCCTCGTCGTCCAGCGCAGCCGGCAGAAGCTCAACACGCTGACCTCCTTCTGGCTGTCGGC
>DAOSMQ010000370.1:0-3255 GCA_035372725.1 Promineifilum sp. (SeqCode) | reverse complement strand
CAGCACCTGCGTGGAGCCGCTGGCCATCGTCGCGAAGAGGATGCGCGTCCCGTCGGGCGACCAGGCCGGCGAGCTATGGTGCATGTCGTTGTCAGTGAGGACAACGGGGCTACCACTCGTGGCGCCGACGACGGCCAATTGCAGCGGCCCGCTGCTGCGGTCGTCGTAGACAAAAAGCAGTTTTGTGCCATCGGGCGACCAGCGCGGCTCTTGCGGCCGGCCGGACATGGTCAGCGTGCGGTTGACCAGCCCGCTGCCGTCCAGATTGACCACGTAGACGTCATCGCGGGTGTAGTTTTTCGTCCAGGCGACGAAGGCCAGCCGCGTGCCATCAGGTGACCAGGAGGGCGACCCCGGGTCGCGCACATCGGCCAGCGGCACGACGCGCCGGTCGCCGCCGGCGACGTTGGTTGTGACGAGCAGTGGGTTCTGGCCCGGGCTGCTCTCCGTGAAGGCCAGGCGCGCGCCGTCGGGCGACCAGGCGGGCGAATCTTCATTTACTTCCCTGTTGGCCATCAGGGGGTGCTTGCCTGTGCCATCGGGCCGGATCAGGTAGATGGCGAAGCGCCCGTTCTCTTCGTGAATGTTATAGGCGATCAGGCCGTCGGGGCTTTCCAGACCGGGCGAGGCGATGATCGGCGCGTAGAGGATGTGGCCGGTGGTCGCGCCGGGTTGCCAGTAGGCATAGACGCGGCCCTGCTCTTCAACATTCAGCTTGGCCAGATAGGGCGCGCCGGCCAGCAAATGGGTCTCGCTCAGCGCCAGGTGCCAGCCGAAGTCCGTATCGACCGGGCCGTCGGGCGATTCGATGGGTTCTCCGGCCGTCCACGTCGCCCCGGTGCGCGTGTAGGGGTAGAGCCGGTCGGTGGCGCCCTCCGGCGGCGCGCTGGGCCAGCCCAGCACCAACTGGTCGCCGGCCAGGGCGACGGCGCGGATGCCAAACGAGCCGGTGGCGTCGCCTTCTGGCTCCAGGCGGGCGGTCTGCGTCCAGGTGTCGCCAGCGCGGCTGAAAACGTAGGCGTAGCCGTGGAGAGTTGGCGCCAGCCCATAGGCCTGGCAGGCGGCCACGACGGCCGTTGTGCCGTCGAAGGCGATGTCACAGCCGAAGTTGTCGCCGAGGCGGCCGTCGTCGGGCGACAGCGTGCCCGCCGGCGACCAGACGCCCGCGTGGCGGGCGAAAACGTAGACGACGCCCTTTGTGAAGGCCGCGTTCGCGTCACAACAATCAATGCCCGGCGCGCCGACCAGGGCCAGGTCGCCGGCGACAGCCACCCCTTGGCCGAAATCGTTATTAACGGTTGGGTCAGGGCTATCGAACTTGACCGGCCCATCCCAGCCGCCGGCGCGGCGGGTGTAGAAGTAGACGGCCTCATGGCCCACGTCGCCATAGGGCGCGCCGACAACGAGCGTCTCGCCGTCGAAGGCGAGGCTGGCGCCGAATAGGTTGTTGTCGACCAGATCGGCCGGCATCAGCTTCGTCTCCTGGGTCCACGTCGCGCCGCTGCCGGTATAGCTGTAGACCGCGCCTACCCCGTAGGCAATGTTGGGATCGCCCGGATTGCCGCGACGCGCGCTAACGGCTCCGACGACCAGGACGTTGCCCACGAGTACGGCCGAGTTGCCGAAGCCGTCGCCGTGTTGCCCGTCGTTGGCCGTCAGCCGCGTCCGCTGGACCCAGGCCGTGCCGTTGTGGGTGAAGACGTAAGCCGCGCCGGGCCTTGCGTCCGGGGCGCTTGGCCAACCGGGCGCGCCAACGATGGCCGTGTCGCCGTCAATGGCGACAGCCGTGCCGAAATGGTGCAACGCGCCGCCATCGGCGGCATTGAGACTGCCGGCCGGCGACCACTCGGCAACCGGCGCGGCCTGGCCGCCCACGACGGGCAGCAACAGGGACAACAAGAGGATCGGGAACAAGGGTAGAAAACGCCTGATAAACATGGTGGCTCCTGTGGTTAAGGTGTTAGGAGAATCGCGAGCGGCCCCCACTCAAGATATATGATACCACAGTTGGAACCTCCAGATTATGAGCAGTGACGCGCCAGCTTGACAGCGCGCCGGCCGGCCTGCTATACTGCGCCCCGGCATCGCGGCCCAAAGGGCTGGTTGCCACAATCATTATTGGACGAAAAAGAAACATCGGCTGGGAGTGCGACTTGGCTCGGTGATGTCCCAAGGAGTATTCTCAGTGAAGTTTCAAGACTTTTCTCTCGACGCACGGATCGAGGCCGGCATTCATGACGCCGGCTACGTGACGCCGACCCCCATTCAGGAACAGGCCATCCCCCTCGTCCTCGAAGGGCGCGACGTGCTTGGCCTGGCCCAGACGGGCACGGGCAAGACAGCGGCCTTCATGCTGCCCATCTTGCAGCGCCTGACGCGCGGGCCATTGCGGCGGACGCGGGTGCTCATCATTGCCCCGACGCGGGAACTGGCCGAACAGATTCACCAAACGGCCGTCGTGCTGGGCCGGGCCACGAAGGCGCGCAGCGCCGCCATCTATGGCGGCGTGGGCAAAGGGCCGCAGGTGGCCGCGCTGCAACGCGGCACGGAGATCATCGTCGCTTGCCCCGGCCGCCTGCTCGACCACATCCACGCCGGCGACGTGGACCTGTCCGGCATCGAGGTGCTCGTCCTCGACGAGGCCGACCGCATGCTCGACATGGGCTTCCTGCCCGACATCCGCCGCATCCTGAAGCACGTGCCGCCCAAACGGCAGTCGATGCTCTTCTCGGCCACCATGCCGGCTGACATTCGCTCCCTGGCCGACAGCATCCTGACCGACCCGGTGACGGTGCAGGTGGACATGAGAGCCCCGGCCAAGACCGTCTCCCACGCCCTCTACCCGGTGCCGGAGACGCTGAAGAACAAGCTGCTGCACGCCCTGCTGGAGCAGACGGCCATGTCGCGCGTGCTGGTCTTCACGCGCACCAAGCACCGCGCCAAGCGGCTGGCGCTTGACCTGGGCAAGCAGGGCTATCGCGTGGCCGCCATTCAGGGCAACCTGTCCCAGAACCGGCGGCAGGAGGCCATGGACGGCTTCCGCGGCGGCAAGTACGACATCCTCGTGGCCACGGACATCGCCGCGCGCGGCATCGACGTCAGCGAGATCTCGCACGTCATCAACTACGACATGCCCGATACGGTCGATGCCTACACCCACCGCATCGGCCGCACCGGCCGCGCCGAGGCCACAGGCGAGGCGGTCACCTTCGCCGTGCAAGACGACGAGCCGCTGGTGCGTGACATCGAGCGCGT
>DAOSMQ010000369.1:0-3268 GCA_035372725.1 Promineifilum sp. (SeqCode) | reverse complement strand
AGGCGCGGCAGTTCTCCCGGTCGATCCACTCGATCGCGTCCATGCGGCGCATATCAACAGAGACGATGGTGCGCGTCTCGCTGGCCGGCAGCTTCAGGGCACAACTGACGCTCGTGCCGCCGCCATAAGGCACCAGGCAGACGTCGTGGGCCGCGGCCAGGACGATGAGCGCCTCCACCTGGGCCTGCGTCTCCGGATAGATGACCATATCAACGACGCGGTCGAGATGAGTGTAGAGCACCTGGTAGACCTCATCGGCCGTCGTCTGGCCGTGGCTGTGGATGAGGCGCTCGCGGGCGTCGGTGCTGATCTGCGCCGGGGCGAGGACGGCCGCCAGCGCGGTGCTGAAGGCGGCGTTGAGCGCCGGCGCGGGCACAGGCTTGTCCATGCGCTCCGGCTTGACGTCGCTCAGGTCGATCTGTACGCCGAGCATCTCCTCGACGAACGGCAGGAAACCGGGCATGTCGTAGCCGGAGACGGCGTAGCGATGGCCGGTGACTTTGACGCTGCGGTCGGGGTTAACGACGAAGCGGGTGTCGGCATAGCCCCAGCGGTGACCCCAAGTGGTCTCGTCGAGGCCGGCGGCGCCCTTGTTCAGTGATTTGTCGGCCATGAGTTCGCTCCAATGATGCGATGGATCAGTGGCCATTATGCGGCAATCGCCGCCGGGGGGCAAAAGATGGCAGTGGGCAGGGCTAGTGCTCGGTAGGCAGAGCGCTTACGGCCCACTGACCACTGGCCACTGGCCATGACCACTGGCCACTGCTCCTCCTTTGCGTTACGCTACGACCATCTCATCCCCGGAGACAGACCATGACCGACCACATGACCCCCGACGACTTCCGCCGGCACGGCAAGGCGCTGATCGACTGGATCGCCGATTACTATGAGCACATTGAGACCTACCCTGTCCTCTCGCGGGCCACGCCGGGCAGCGTCCGCGCGGCGCTGCCGGAGGGGCCGCCGCAAGAGGGCGAGCCGTTCGCCGCTGTGATGGCCGACGTGGAGCGGGCCATCCTGCCGGGCATCACCCACTGGCAGTCGCCCAACTTCTTCGCCTACTTCCCGGCCAACGCCTCCTTTCCGTCCATCCTGGGCGAGTTGCTTTCGGCCGGGCTGGGCGTGCAGGGGATGATCTGGCAGACCAGCCCCGCCTGCACCGAATTGGAAACGCTTGTCCTCGACTGGCTGGTGGGCATGCTCGGCCTGCCGGAGGCGTTTTTGTCCACGCACTCCGGCGGCGGTGTGATTCAAGACACCGCCAGCAGCGCGGTATTGGCTGCCCTCCTGGCGGCCAGAGAACGAGCCACCGGCTATAGCAACGTCGAGAGTGGCAACGATCCGCGCCTGCGGGCCTACTGCTCCACGCAGACGCACTCGTCGGTCAGTAAGGCCGCCGGGGTGATGGGCGTGGGCCGGGCCAACCTGCGCGCCATCGCCGTGGACGCGGCCTACGCCATGCGCCCGGAGGCCCTGCGCGCGGCCATTGAGGCCGACCTGGCCGCCGGGCTGCGGCCGTTCTTCGTTTGCGCCACGGTGGGCACGACCTCCTCCACGGCCATCGACCCCATCCGGGCCATCGGCACTGTCGCCCGCGAGTACGGTCTGTGGCTCCACGTCGACGCGGCCATGGCCGGCACGGCAGCCCTCTGCCCGGAATTCCGCCCGCTGCAAGACGGCCTGGAACTGGCCGACAGCTACGCCTTCAACCCCCACAAGTGGATGTTCACCAACTTCGACTGCGACTGCTTCTGGGTGGCTGACCGGGCGGCGCTCATTCGCACCCTGACCATCCTGCCCGATTACCTGAAGAACGCGGCCACGGCGTCGGGGGCGGTCATCGACTATCGCGACTGGCACGTGCAACTCGGCCGCCGCTTCCGCGCGCTGAAGCTGTGGTTCGTCATCCGCCACTACGGCGTGACCGGGCTACAGGCGCGGGTGCGCGAACACGTGCGCCTGGCGCAGCAGTTCGCGGCCTGGGTGGCGGCCGACGCGCGCTTCGAGCTGGCCGCGCCCGTGCCCTTGAATCTGGTCTGCTTCCGCCTGCGCGATGGGGGCGACGACGCCAATCGGGCGCTGCTGGAACGTCTGAATGCCTCCGGCAAGCTGTACCTGACCCACACGGTGCTGGACGGCAAGTATACCCTGCGCCTGTCCATTGGCGGCACGCTGACCGAAGAGCGCCACGTGCAAGCGGCGTGGGCCAGGATACGAGAGCTTTGATTTCAGGCGTTGGCAACGAAGAAGGCCGCGCCCAGCAGCCCCGGCCCGCCGTGGGTGATGATGGCCGGGGGCATGGACACTACCGGCACATCGGGCTGGTTGATGGCCTGGCCGAGATCGTCGGCCAGGGCACGACCTTCGTCCGGGTTGCCGGCATACAGGATGGACAGATAGCCGCGGCCGTCGCCGGGAATCTGTTCCCGGACGATCTCTTTCAGTCGCGCCAGGGCTCGTTTTTGGGTTCGTTCGCGCTCATACTGCTCGATGCGGCCGTCCTGCAATTGCAAGATCGGCTTGACGGACAGGATGCTGCCCACCAGCGCCGCCGCGCCGCCGATCCGCCCGCCACGGGCCAGGTATTCCAGCGTACTGACGAGGAAATAAATCCGGCCGCGCCGGCTCAGATCGTTGGCACGGGCGACGATGGTGCCAGCGTCCGCGCCCTGCGCCGCCGCCTCGGCCGCCAGCTGCACGATTGTCCCCAACGCGCTGGCCACCAGGCGCGTATCCACGATGCGGATGTCGGCGTCGGGGAACTCGGCGGCGGCGACGGTAGCCGAGCGGATGGTGCCGCTGATTTCGGCCGACGGATGGAGGCACACAATCGGCTCACCCAGCGGCGCCCATCGCCTGAACTGTTCGACAAAAAGCCCCGGCGGTGGCGCGGCCGTCTGGGGTAACGCCGCCGACGCCTTTAGCCGGTTCATAAACGCTTCGGCGTCCATGTCAACGCCTTCATAGAAGGTTTCGTCGCCGAAATGGACGATCTGAGGGATGACTGGGATATCGTAGCGGCGGGCGATTTCCGGCGAAAGACAGGCGGTGGTATCAGTGATGATTTTGACCATGAGTGATAACCCTCCGTGTGAAACCAGTGTTCTCTGGTTGGGGCGCGCCGCTGAACCAGGTTGTCGGAATCGTACGCGGATTTGGGGAGCGCGCCAGTTGTTGGCGACACACCGGGCGCTTCCGCGGGGAGGCAAACGCAGACGGCCGAACAGCCTATGGCCGCGGCATGGGAGTTGATCCTGGACAGCAGAAA
>DAOSMQ010000368.1:0-3276 GCA_035372725.1 Promineifilum sp. (SeqCode) | reverse complement strand
CGCGGGTTCATGGCCCGGATGGTCGGATGCTCCTCGGCCAGAATGGTGGCGATGCAGTCGCCCCACACGTCGGCACAGGCGCGCAGGTGGGCCAGGATGTCGTTGGCCGACCATTCGCCGGGAGTGGGCGCCGTCCGCAGTTGTTCCGGCGACAGCCCGGCCGCCGCCGCGGCGATATGGCCGGGGGCGGCGGCCAGCAGGCTGAGAATTTGGTCAGTGGGAAGTCGTGTTCTACTCATCGGCCTTCTCTAGTGGCGTGGGCCACGGCCGCTAAGCGGCGTGGGCCACGGCCGCTATGCGCCTCATCGCCCGGCAAACTCATCGTCGGGCGCGACGGAGCGAATCTCCAGCGAGGTGTCGGGCGCGGCCCGGCCCGTCAGGCGGCGGACGCCCTCGCGCGCCAGGCCCATCATCGCGCTCGTTCGGCTGAGCACGTTCACCGACAGTCCCGTCTTGCCGTCAGTGGCGCTGGAAGCCAGCCAGAGCGCCCGCTGGGCCGGCAATTCGGGCTGGTTGGCCCACAGGCGCATGACCGTCTCCAGCGGCTTGACTTTCTGCTCGTAGCCCCGCACGACATCGACGCGCCGCAACATGTCGGTATCGACCAGGCCGGGATTGAAGGCGAAGATGCCCACGCCACTATCTTCGTACTCCGCCGCCAGCGCCAGGGTGAAGCTGGCCACCCAGACCTTGCTGGCGCTGTAGGCATTCTGGTACTTGACGCCATTCTTGCGGCTGCGGCCGAGGAGGTTGATCATCTTGCCGCGCCCCTGGGGCAACATGTGGCCCAGGGCGACCATTGAACCGTTGTAGACGCCGACGATATTCGTATCGACCACGCGCCTGAAGGCGTCCGGCGCGATCTCGGCCGTCGGCCCATAGGGCGCGGACAGGCCAGCATTGTTGACCCAGATGTCGATGCCGCCGAAGCGCTCGACGGCCAACGTGCCCAGCGCCTTCACCTGCTCGCGGTCGCCCACGTCGCAAGCCAGGCCGGCCGCCCGCGCGCCGCCGTCCTGTAGGGCAGCGACGGCGGCGGCGACCGGAGCCGGCGTGCGGCCGGCAATGACCACGGCCGCGCCCTCAGCCGCAAAGGTCTGGGCGATGGCCAGCCCCAGACCGCGCGTGCTGCCGGTAATGACCGCTACCTTGTTTTCCAGTATCTTCGTCATCATTTCACGACGCTGACGAGGGGCGCAGGATCAGGCACGTCGCCGTGGCATGGGCGTAGAGGTTGCCCTCGGCGTCCTTGAGCGTCCCCTCGGACACACCCAACGACCGCGAGACGAAGAGCACCCGGCCCTCGGCGATCAGGGGCACGCCGCGCGGGACGGCCTTCAGCATCTTCACGTTCAGATCGACAGTGCCATAGCCGGCGCCCGGCTCCAGCACGGTATGGACGGCGCAACCCGTCACTGAGTCCAGCACCGTGGCGGCAAAACCACCATGCACGCCGCCGAGCGGGTTCAAGTGGCGTTCGTCGGCCTGGGCCTCGAAGACGATACGGCCGTGTTCGGCGACCACGCCTTTCATGGGGATGATGTGGGCGATGGGCGGCATGGGGAGGTTGCCCGCCACCATGGCTTGCATGAGTTCGAGGCCGGACAGGTGCTTCATCGACATGGCCCTACCCCGCCAGTTCATGGGCCAACCGCGGTAGCGGCTCGCTGCTGCTGCCATCATCGCCCACCTCATTCGCTACGCTCAGCCCGTAGCCACTCTCAATCAGTTCGACCAAGCGCCGCGTGAAACGGGCAGCCGGCGCGCCGTCGCGCTGTTGTCCGGCCCGACGGGTTGTTCCATGCTTCCCCCACAAATGAATGCAGCCCGGTTGGCCATTGTGTCGTCTGAAGTGGCCGGGCGCGATGATCAACGGGCTATCATTTGTCACCAGAGTCATTATAATACTTTCTGGGGCGCAATGCCCCTTCCTATCGGTTGGTCGCGCAGAAAATCATCTAGCAGTCTCATAAGGACCGCCCCGGAGGTAATTTCATGCGATTTTCCCGACTCACCCTTGCCATCGTTGCCGCCATCAGTTGTGTCAGTTTCGGCTGGGCCTTGGCTCAAGGAGGTACGGAGCCGGCAAGCGACGGCGGGCAGATTCCGGCCCTGATCGACGCCTCCGTCGGCCGCGGCTTCACCTATCAAGGATACCTGACGGAGAGCAGCGCGCCCCACAACGGCACCTGTGACTTCCGCTTCAAGTTGTGGGACGCCTCGACCGGCGGCAACCAGATTGGCGCCACCCAGACAGTTACCCAGGTCGCGTTGACGGGCGGCCGCTTCACTGCCCTGGTCGATGACGCCGACCAGTTTGGCCCCACAGCTTTCGACGGCAATGCGCGCTGGCTGGAGGTGGCGGCTCGCTGTTCAATCGCCAGCGATTTCATTACCCTCACCCCACGCCAGGCTTTGCGCGGCGTGCCTTACGCCCTGGGATTGAGGCCGGGGGCAGTCATCAGTGGCGAAGTTCCCTCTAGTGGCGTGCTGGTGCTCAACAACTCCGCCGACAATGGACTCGCCCTGAAGTCAGATAGCGGCGGCATAGCTGTAGAGACGGCCTTTGTTGGCGTCCGGGTAGCGAATGCGGTTAACGATGGGTTCCAGGCGCAATCGGCCTTCGCCAGTGGTTTCTCTGTGGGCACCGCAGGTATTGACGGCCTGTACATCAACACTGCCGGAAAAGATGGCGTCGCGATTGACACGAGCGGCGATAATGGGGTCATCGTCAACCAGGCCGGCGGCGCCGGTATCAACGTCAACCAGGCTGGGGAAAGCGGCTTTCGCATCGGTTTAACAGCAGGCGACGGCCTATTGGTCGGGAATGCCGCCAAGGCCGGGGTCAAGGTGATGAATGCCTCAACCGGTCTGGCGGTGTATGGCGATGACACAAGTATTGGTCTCCTAATTCAACCGGAAAACCCCGATTGGGCGGGTGTGTTTGATGGGGATGTCCAGATCACCGGCTCATGCACCGGTTGTCGCTTGGCGACGATTGGCGTCAATGTGGGCAACCGGCCGCTCCAGCCGGGCGACATCGTCGCTATTCAGGGGGTGAGTCCAGGCGTACAGGGTCAGGCAGACTTGCTGTGGCAGGTGACGCCCTTCGAGCCTGGACTCACGCCAATCGGAGTGGTGGCCGGTCGCATGGAACTGGTCACGTATGATCACCTCAGCCCCGACGGACAACCGGCCCAGTATTTAGCTCCAAGACCGGGCGCGGTGATGCCAGGTGGCACAGTCGATATCATCACCTATGGCCCCGTTCAAGTG
>DAOSMQ010000367.1:0-3283 GCA_035372725.1 Promineifilum sp. (SeqCode) | reverse complement strand
AGCCTGTCAGGCTGTCGTCGCCGGCCACAGCCTAACAGGCTGTGCTACAGGCTGTGCTACGGGCTGGCGGCCGGCCGCAGAACCGCCCCCCAGAGCGGTGGCACAGTCAGGCTCAGCCGCCCCGCCTCGGTCCAATAGCTCTCCCCGCTCAGCGCGTCCGTCCAACGCCCGGCGGGCAGTTCCAACGTAGCGATCTGCATCAGGTCATCGGCGTTCAGGACGACGATGGCCGTGTCATCGTCTGTCTCGCGGACGAAAGCAAACAGCCGCCGGCCATCGTCGGCCAGCACGGTGCGAAATTCACCGCGCCGCAGCGCCGGCGACGCTTTGCGCAGGGCGATTAGCGTCTGATAGTGGGCGAACAGATCGTGGTCAAAGGCCACTGCGTTGGCGTGGGGACGCGGGCGGCCGTCGGGCAGTGTGCTCTCCGGCTCATACGGCATCTCCGGCCAGACCATCGGCTTGCGGCAGCAGGGATCGTTGGCCCCCCACATGCCCGCCTCGTCGCCGTAGTAGAGCATCGGCGTGCCGATGTAGGTGAACTGGAACAGGGCCACAAGCATCTGCCGGCGGCGCTCGGCGGCCGTGGGCTTGCGCGTGGCATAGTCGGGCGACATCTCCACGCGCGACAGGCGGTGGTATTCCGGCCAGTCGCGCATGGGGTGCAGGTCGCGGTTGACGATGGCCGAGGCCAGCCGGCTGCTGTCGTGGCTGTCTATCAGATTTTGCATCACGTGGGCGACCTCGGCCGGGTAGGCCCCGCGCAACTCGCGCAGGCGGGCGTCGAACTCAGTTGCCGTCGTGGCCCCCGCGCCGCCGACAAGGAACTCCATTGCCGCGAAGGCGAAATTGTAGTTCATCGTCGCATCGAATTCGTCCCCGCGCAGGTAGGGCTGCTCGTCTTCCGGCGGCAGGACGACCTCGGCCACCAGGTAGGCCTGTGGGTTGATGCTGCGCACGTGCCGCCGCCACGCCTGCCAGAAGGGGTGGCGGACGCAGTAGGCCACGTCGAGCCGCCAGCCGTCGATGCCGTCGCGCGGGTCGCCGTCGCCGTCGGGGTCCAACCAGCGGCGCGTGGCGGCGAAGATGTACTCGCGCGGGCCAAAGCCGCCCGTCGCCTCACCGCCGCTAACGATGCCATTGGCGTCCTGGCGCAGTTGCGGCAACTCGGGCACGCCCGCCCAGCCGTGGCACTCGAAGCTTGTGCCCTGCGCGGCGTCGTCCCAAGAGGCCACGTTGAGCCAGTCGCGGTAGGGGGACTGCTGTTGCCGCGCGGCCACGTCGCGGAAGACCCAGCTGCGGCGGCTCATGTGGTTCCAAACGCCGTCAAAGATGATGCGCAGGCCGCGCCAGTGAACCTCCTCGATGAGGCGCAGCGCCAACCGGTCGGCCGCCGTCCACAGCCAGGTGGCCGGCTGGTGGGGCGTCTCCGCGGCAATCAACCGCCGGTCGCCGTCAGGGTCGGGGCCGAAGTGGGGGTCGATATGGTGATAAGTCGTGCCGTCGTATTTGTGAGCCGAGGGCGCGTCGAAGACGGGGTTGAGGTAGAGGGCCTCCACCCCCAGGTCGGTCAGGTAGTCGAGGCTGTCGAGAATCCCCTGCAAGTCGCCACCGTAGCGCCGCCGCTGCAAGTTAAAGAAGATGTCGCGCCCGTTCTGTTGCTCATAGGGCTGGAGGCGATACCAGTCGGCCGTCCAGGGATGCACCTGCCAGGGCGAGGTGAAGTCGTGGGGCCAGGCGCCCTCCAGGCTGGCCAGCGTTGGGTCATTGGTCGGGTCGCCGTTGCGGAAGCGCTCCGGGAAGATCTGATACCAGACGATGCCCTTGGCCCAGTCGGGCACGAAGCTGCCGGTGGTCATTGTTGCTGCTCCTTGGCGGATGGGTTTGGCGCGATCATGCCGGAAAAGAGCGCCCTGGGCCACAAGAACGCCCCAGACCTCTTAGAGGCCCGACCGCGGCGGCCTTCTGAGACTGGCCAGGTCTGACATTGGTGAGGGGGGCGTGTCTTTTGTCGCCCGGCGGGGTTTTACCGGTTGTAATCAAACCGCTGCCGATAGACCGGGCGTCACCGGCACTTGCAGGAGCCACCACAGCTATGGAGCCAACTGAGTCCTCGCTCGACACCCTTCGCCGGACCGAACTACCAACCCTGGGAACCAGCATCCCCCGCCGCGGCAACCGTCTGACGCGCATCTTCTTCACGCTGCTGCTGCGCCTGATGGGCTGGCGCGTCGTTGGACAATTGCCCGACCTGCCGCGCCTGGTGTTTGTCGGCGCGCCGCACACGTCCAATGGTGACTTTTTCATGACCGCCCTCACGATGGCTGCTCTGGGCATCGATGTCCATTTTGTCATGAAGCATACGCCCTTTGTGGGGCCGGTGGGCTGGTTCCTGCGCTGGTTCGGTGGCATTCCCCTTGATCGCGACCACACGCGCGACTTCGTGTCGCAGATGGTCGATGTGTTCGACAGCCGCGAGCAATTCTTGCTGGCGATCATGCCCGAAGGGACGCGCAGCGTTGTCAAGGGTTGGCGCAGCGGCTTCTACCACATTGCCCACAACGCCGGTGTGCCGCTGGTGATGGTCAAGTTCGACTACCCCAACCGCCGCATGCGCGTTGGCCCTGTCTTCTGGCCCAGTGGCGACTACGAGACCGAGTTGCCTCTCATCCAGGCCGAGTTCGCCGACATCGCCGGCCGCCACCCGGAACTGATGCTTGCCCTGAAGGAGACGACTGTCGCCAAGGCGATCTAGCCCGTCGCCCGTTGCAGGGCCGTGCAGACGGCATAGAGCCGTAGCAAGTGCAGGGCATCGAAGCTGATCGTCTCGCCCAGGGCGTCATAGACCGGCCGCAGCTTCTCCGCGCCCAGCTCGCGGAACGCCTGTAGGGCGCGGGCCTGGTCGGCGGCCGATAGCCCTGTATCGGCCAGCAGCGGCGTTGGGTCGATGCTCACGCCGTCCTGCACCGCCTCCCAGAGATGGTTGGCCACCGTTGCCAGTTTGATCCCGAAAATTCCCCCGATCTCAGCCACACCGCGCCCGCTCTGGTAGAGAGCCAGCACCTCATCGCGCCGCGTCTTGCCGGGGACGGCCGGCCCGGCTGCCCGCGTCATCGCGCCCACCTTGGGCCGCTCGGCGATGTCCCGCTCAGCGCAGTAGGCGCGGATGACGGCCAGGAAGGCGTCGCCGTAGCGCGCCTGCTTGGCCGCGCCAACGCCCTGCATCTGCGTCAGGCTGCCGGCCGACTGCGGGTAGTAGCGGGCCATATCGGCCAGGGCACTG
>DAOSMQ010000366.1:0-3283 GCA_035372725.1 Promineifilum sp. (SeqCode) | reverse complement strand
GGCCGCACACCCTCGGCCGCCAGCGCGGCCACGATCTCCTCCACCGCCCGGCGCGCCTCCGGCGGGATGGCCGCCAGGTCTTCAGCTTCCTGTACAGCCTTGTCCAGTTCCTCGGCCGTCATCTCCATCTTCTCGGCAAAGGCCGCCGCCGCGCCCGTCGCACGGCTGCGTTGCAGTAGGGCGCGGTGCTCGGTCCACAGCCGGACGTCGTGCTCTTGTCCGCTTGCCGCCGCTTCCGCCAGAAGCTCGCCGAGAAGGGCATCCAGTTCATCACTCAACAATTCCGGGTGGGCCAGCAAAAACTGGTAAGACTCCAGCCATGTCCGCGCGTTGACAAAGTCGGCCAGCGCTTGCAGCAGCGGCGGCAACTCTTCCTCTTCCGGCGCGGGGCCGGGTGGCGGCGGCGGCGGCGCGGCGGCTGGTGGCGGCGGCGCGGCCGCTGGTGGCGGCGGCGGCGGGGCCGGTTCGTCGTCGCTCTCGCCCTCGCCCGCCGCCCGCAGCGCCGCCTCCAGCCGCCGGCGCAGTTCCGGCCGCGCCGCCAGCGCCCGCTCCAGGTCTTCGGCCGACTCGACGCGCACGCCCTCGGCCGCCAGCAGCCCGGCGATGTCGGCCAGCGCCCGGGCCACGCCCGACGGCAGGGCCGCGGCCACGGCCGCCTGCATCACCTCAGCCGCGGCGGCCTCGTCGCCGCGGGCCAGCGCCGCCAGCGCCTCGCGCGGCAGCGGCGACAGCTCCCCCAGCCATTCGTCGCGCCAAGCGCCGCCCAGCGTCTCGCGCAGCCGGCCGATCAGCCCCTGGGCCTGCTCGGCATCCTGCTCGGCCGTCGTCCGCCGCGCCGGCGAGAAGAGCAGCGCCGGCGTCTCGCCCGGCCGGTAGAGCAGCAGCGGCGCGTCCACTTCGCCGTCGTGGCCGTTGGGGCAGACGAGCGTGTGCACCGCCCCATCAGCGACGCGGGCCAGCAACTCCGGCCGCGCCCCGGCATCGACGATCAGCCACACCGCGGCCGTGAAACGCGCCCCGCACTGGGGGCATTGCAATGAAATGGTCTGGGCAAGGGAATGATCCACCGGCGACCTCCTGTCGTTGGGTGGATTGTAGCCGGTTGGATGGCAACGGACGACCGCCGACCACCGACTGGATACTGTCCACTGCCCACTGGATACTGCCCACTGCCCACTGCCCACTGCCCACTCTCCCCTATCCACTCCCGCAAAAACCGTGTACACTACCCGCGTAACCCACCTTTCCACCCACCTCATTGTCGCCGTTCCGGCCGGCGGCGGCCGGCGGCGCGAGCGCGCGCCCCTTCCGGGCGTCTATCGGAGAGTGATCATGAGTACCCTGTCCAAGCCCCCGGCCGCCGGCGCGGCCCCGTCGCCCGAGGCGTTGTCTCGCGGCGTTGACTTGCTCCACGACCCGCTCCACAACCGCGGCACCGGCTTCAGCGCCGCCGAGCGCCAGGCGTTCGGCCTGCGCGGCCTGCTGCCGGCGCGCGTCCTGTCGCTGGAGGACCAGGTCGCCCGCATCCTGGAGAATCTGCGCAAGAAGCCGACCGATCTGGAGAAGTACGTCTATCTCAACGACCTGGTCGACCGCAACGAGACGCTCTTCTACCGTGTCCTCATCGACAATCTCGACGAGCTGATGCC
The DNA here is from genome assembly GCA_035372725.1 of Promineifilum sp. (SeqCode). Classification (GTDB taxonomy): domain Bacteria; phylum Chloroflexota; class Anaerolineae; order Promineifilales; family Promineifilaceae; genus Promineifilum. The sequence continues at coordinate 1,634 of DAOSMQ010000366.1, read as the reverse complement.
TATCGTCTACACGCCGACCGTCGGCCAGGGCTGCCAGCAGTATGGCCACATCTTCCGCCGGCCGCGCGGCCTCTACATCTCGTCGGAGGACGCCGGCCACATCGCCGGCCTGCTGGCCAACTGGCCGGCCGAAGGTGTGCGCGTCATCGTCGTCACCGACGGCGAGCGCATCCTCGGTCTGGGCGACCTGGGGGCCAACGGCATGGGCATCCCCGTGGGCAAGCTGTCGCTCTACACCGCCTGCGCCGGCATCCCGCCGGCGATGACCCTGCCGATCATGCTCGACGTGGGCACGGAGAACGCCGCCTTTCTGGCCGACCCGCTCTACATCGGCGTGCCCCACCCGCGGCTGAAGGGCGAGACCTACGACGCCTTCATTGAGGAGTTCATGGCCGCGGTGACGGCGCGCTGGCCGAAGGCGCTGGTGCAGTTCGAGGACTTCGCCAACCACCACGCCTTTGCCCTCCTGCAGCGCTACCGCGACCGCTACCGCGTCTTCAACGACGACATCCAGGGCACGGCCGCGGTGACGCTGGCCGGGCTGCTGGCGGCGCTGCGGCTCATCGCCGTCGAGGGCGGGCCGGCGCGGCGGCTCAGCGAGCAGCGGCTGCTGTTCCTGGGCGCGGGCGAGGCCGGCGTGGGCATTGCCGACCTGGTCGTTTCGGCCATGATGGAGGAAGGGCTGTCGGCCGAGGAGGCCCGCGCGCGCTGCTGGTTCGTCGATTCCCACGGGCTGGTGGTGCGGTCGCGCGCCGACCTGGCCGCCCACAAGCTGCCCTACGCCCACGAGCACGCGCCGGTGGCCGGCCTCCTGGCCGCGGTGGAGGAGCTGCGGCCGACGGCCATCATCGGCGTCAGCGGCCAGCCGCGCACCTTCACCCGCGAGATCATCGAGCGCATGGCCAAGTACAACGAGCGGCCGATCATCTTCGCCCTGTCGAACCCGACCTCCAAGTCCGAGTGCACCGCCGAAGAGGCCTACACCTACACCGGCGGCCGGGCCATCTTCGCCAGCGGCAGCCCCTTCCCGTCGGTCAAGCTCTATGGCCAGACCTATAATCCCGGCCAGGGCAACAACGCCTACATCTTCCCCGGCGTCGGGCTGGGCGTCGTCGTCAGCGGCGCAAGCCACGTGACCGACGAGATGTTCGAGGCCGCGGCGCGCACGCTGGCCGACCAGGTGACCGCCGACGACATGGCCAACGGCCGCATCTACCCGACCCTGTCGCGCATCCGCGAGGTGTCGCTGGCCATCGCCACGGCCGTGGCCGGCATTGCCCACGAGCGCGGCCTGGCCACCGAGCCGCGGCCGGACGATCTGTCCGGCTACGTGCGCGAATTCATGTACAACCCGACTTACGATCCACTGGTCTAGGCAGTTCCCAAGTCGGAGGAAACGCTCACGCAAAGAATGCTCACGCAAAGCCGCAAAGAACGCAAAGTTAAGAAGGGTTCTTAAGCTTGGCGTCTTGGCGTGAGCATTCTTCTTTGCGCCTTTGCTTACTTTGCGCCTTTGCGTGAGCACCTTTGCGTGAGCGCCTGTTAACTCGGTAATAACCCTATCCAGGCAGTTGCCACGGCCGCCCGGTTCGGCGTAGAATGGGCTGAATCGGGAGGCTGCCCCGCCGTTTCCC
>DAOSMQ010000365.1:0-3284 GCA_035372725.1 Promineifilum sp. (SeqCode) | reverse complement strand
CACCGGAGCATTTGCCGCTGGTGGCGCGCGTGGCCGGCCTCGGCTTCGACGTGATCGAGGTCGCCTTTGAAGACCCGGCCCTCATCGACGTGGGCGCGTTGGGCCAGCGGGCGGCCGCCGCCGGGCTGGGCGTGCTCGTCTGCGGGGCGTATGGGCCGGGGCGCAACCTGGTCAGCGCCGACCCGGCCGAGCGCGCGGCCACGGCGGCCTACGTGCGCGCGCTCATCGACGCCGCGGCCCGGCTCGGTTCGCCGGTTGTCAGCGGCCCGGCTTATGGCGCGGTGGGCAAGACGCCCGCGCCCGACGTGGCCGCGCGGCAGGCGGAGCGCGATCTGGCCGCGGCCGAGTTGCGCCCGCTGGCCGCTTATGCCGGCGCGCGCGGCGTCCGGTTGGCCCTGGAGCCGCTCAACCGCTTCGAGACCGATCTGATCAACGTCGTCGAGCAAGGGCTGGCCCTGATCGAGGCCGTGGGCAGCCCGCACCTGGGGCTGCACCTGGACACCTTCCATATGCATCTGGAGGAGCGCGACTCGGCCGCGGCCATCCGTCGCGCCGGCGACCGCCTCTTCCACTTCCACGCCTGCGAGAACGACCGCGGCACGCCGGGGCGCGGGCAGGTCGCCTGGGCGGCCGTGGCCGCGGCGCTGCGCGAGGTGGGCTATGACGGCGCGGTGGTCATCGAGAGCTTCACCCCGGAGGTGAAGTCCATCGCCCGCGCGGTGTGCATCTGGCGCGAGTTGGCTGGCAGCCAGGATGAGCTGGCCGGCGAAGGGTTGGCGTTCCTGCGAACGCTGTTGGGCGATGCGGCACGCCCGGAGAGGTAGCTATGGCCGAGAGCTTTCTGACCGAAGCGATAGAGCCGGCGGCCGCGGCCCGGCCGGTGGCGCGCGGCGTCGATCCCGTGCTGGCCGTGGAGAGTATCACCAAACGCTTTCCCGGCGTGGTGGCTCTTGACGACGTCTCGGTCGAGTTCTACCCGGGCGAAGTCCACGCCGTCGTCGGCGAGAACGGCGCGGGCAAGAGCACGCTGATGAAGGTGCTGGCCGGGGCCTATCGCCCCGACGGCGGCACCATCCGGCTCGACGGCGCGCCAGTCGTCTTCAGCCACCCGTCGGCGGCGCAGGCGGCCGGCATCAGCATCATCTACCAGGAGTTCAACCTTCTGCCCGAACGCACGGTCATGGAGAACATCTTCCTGGGGCGCGAACCACACCGCTTCGGCATCGTCGACTATGGCCGCCTTGAGCAGGACACCCGGGCCGTTCTGCAGCAGCTGGAGGCGGAGACGCTCATCAGCCCCACGGCCCTGCTGGGCACGCTGTCGGTGGCCCAGCAACAGGTCGTTGAGATCGCCAAAGCCCTTAGCTACGATGCCAAAGTGCTGATCATGGACGAGCCAACGGCGGCGTTGGCCCAGCAAGAAGTGACCGTGCTGACCGCCCTGGTGCGCCGCTTGCAGGCCCGCGGCATCGCCATCATTTTCATCTCCCACCGGCTGGTAGAGGTCTTTGAGTTGGCCCAGCGCGTGACCGTGCTGAAGGATGGCCAGAAGGTGGGCACGATGCCGACCAAAGACCTGACCATGAGCAAGGTCGTGGAGATGATGGTCGGCCGCGTCCTGTCCGACTACTTCCCGGAGCGCGCCCGGCCGGAGGACATCGGCGCGGTGGCCCTGCGGTTGCGCGGCGCGGGTAACGCCACCCTGCGCGACATCGATCTGGAGCTGCGCGCCGGCGAGATCGTCGGCGTGGCCGGCCTGCAGGGGTCGGGCCGCACGGCGCTGGCCCAGGCCATCTTCGGCGTCGAACCGTTTCAGAGCGGCGCGATGGAGATTCAGGGCCAGCCGGAGCTGTTCCGCACGCCCGCCCAGGCCATTCGCAACCGCTTCGGCTATGTGACCGAAGACCGCAAGTACGAGGGCCTGACGCTGAAGCAGCCCATCAATGACAACATCATGCTGACGCTGCGCTCGCTGAAGGCCAAGCTGAGCCGCGCCTTCCGCAACGGCACGCGCGGCGACCAGGAACTGGCCCTGGAGCTGGCCCAACGCGTGGACGTGCGCGCGCCGGGCATGAACCGCGAGGTGCAATTCCTGAGCGGCGGCAACCAGCAGAAGGTGGTGTTGGCCAAGTGGCTGGCTACCGACGCGCGCGTGCTCATCTTCGACGAGCCGACGCGCGGCATTGACGTGGAGGCCAAGGCCAGCATCCACGAGCGCATTCGCGAGCTGGCCCGCGCCGGCGCGGCCGTGCTGATGATCTCTTCCGAGTTACCGGAGGTCATCGGCATGAGCGACCGGATCGTGGTCATGTGGGACGGCGCTATCGCCGGCGAGCTTCCCGCCGGCGCGGGCGAGGCCGACATCATGCACCTGGCGACGGGATTCGCTGAGAGCAGTCGGAACGAGGAGAAGAGCGTATGACAGCGATCTCACCACCGGCAGCGCGCCTCTCGGCCGCCGGCCGGGCGCGGCAATGGTTGCGGGACAGGAACATCCCGCCCGTCTATGGCATCCTGATCATCATCTTCATCGCCGCCATTCTGCTCGATGCCTTCTTCGGCATCGATGATGAGCTGTTCATCCTCAATCAGACCATCCTGACCAACATTCTGGTGCGGTCGGTGGCTCTGGGCATTGTCGCCGTGGGGCAGACGTTCGTCATGGTCGGCGCGTCGATTGATCTATCGGTGGCCTACCTGATCAGCGTCACCGCGGTGGGCGCGTCGTATCTGATGGCCGGCGACCCCAACCGCGTCTGGTGGACGGTACTGGTGTTGTTCGTCATCGGCGTCCTTGTGGGCCTGGTCAACGGCACGCTCATCACCCGTTTGCGCATCAACCCGCTTATCGCCACGCTGGGCGTGGGGCTGATCCTGCGCGGGCTGCTGAATGCGACGTTCGAGAACTTCGCCGGTTCGGTGCCGGCCAGCTTCCAGACCTTTGCCTATGGTATGCTCGGCCCGTTACCCATCTCCGTGCTGGTCTTGTTCCTGGTGGTGTTGGTGGGCTGGTTTGTGTTGCGCCGGATGCGCTACGGGGCGCACCTCTATGCCGTGGGCGGCAGCGAGGAAGTGGGGCGGCTGTCTGGTCTGCGCACGGAGCGCGTGCTGACGATGGCCCACGTCATTTGCAGCACGACGGCCGTCCTAACTGGCCTCTTCGTCGTCAGCCGGCTGCGGGCGGGCGCGCCCTGGGTCGGCACCGACGGCCTCTACGACCTGGAGAGCATTGCCGCCACGGTCATCGGCGGCACGGCGCTGTCCGGCGGCAAGGGCGGCGTCTG
>DAOSMQ010000364.1:0-3290 GCA_035372725.1 Promineifilum sp. (SeqCode) | reverse complement strand
CCGCGTGGGCACAGACAGAGAATACCACATCTTGGCCTGTAGCACAGCCTGTTAGACTGTCGTCGCCGGCCACAGCCTAACAGGCTGTGCTACGGGCCGCAGCCTGACAGGCTGTCGTCGCCGGCCGCAGCCTGACAGGCTGTGCTACGGGCCACAGCCTGACAGGCTGTGCTACGGGCTGGACAGGCGGCGCGGCCTGGCCTATGATCGGCCCATGACCACCCTGCATCGCCGCCTCGGTTCGCGCCGCCTTGGCCTCGCCCTTGTCGCCCTCGTCCTCATCGCCCTGGCCTGGTGGGGCATCCTGGCCGAGGGGCGCGGCCTGACCAGCCGCGACCTGACCGGCGCGGGCGGTGTGCCCCTGACCTTCATCGCCCCGGAGGGCGCGGCCGGCGCGCCCGGCGTTGTCGTCGCCCACGGCTTTGCCGGCTCCAGCCGGCTCATGCTGGGCTTCGGCCGCGCTCTGGCCCACGGCGGCTATGGTGTTATGCTGCTCGACTTCGACGGCCACGGCGCGGCCCGCGGCCCGCTGGACAGCAGCGCCCTGCAACGCAACCTGCAGGCCGCGGCCGAGGCGCTGGCGGCCCAGCCGGAGATCGACCCCACGCGCCTGGCGCTACTGGGCCACAGCATGGGCAGCGGCGCGGTCATGACCGCGGGCATCACCGCTGCCGACCGCTACCGGGCGACCGTGGCCGTCTCGCCCACCGGCGCGGAGGTCTCGCCCGACGCGCCGCGCAATTTGTTGCTGATGGCCGGCTCGCTGGAGCCGAACTTCGTTGGCAACGCCCGCGACCTGCTGTCCCGCGCCGGCGGCGAGAGCGCCGACCTGGCCGGCGGGCGCGGCCGGGCGCTACTGGTTGTCCCCAACGTTGAACACATCACCATCCTCTTCAGCCGCGCCGCGCAGACCGCCGCGCTCGATTGGCTCGACCGGGCCTTTGGGTTGCCCGGCGGGGCGGCCGTGGCTCCGGATCGCCGCCTCGTGTGGTACGCGACCCATCTGGGCGGCTGGCTGCTGTTGCTGCTGGCCGTCGCGCCGCTTATTCCCGCGGTGGCGGTGGTTCCCGCGGCCCGCCGGCGGCCGTGGGCCTGGCTGGGGCTGCCGGTGGGGGCGCTGGCCGCCGGTCTGGCGCTGCTGGCGCTGGGACGCATGGGCGATTTCACGCGGCTGGGTGGGCTGCTGGTCGGCGGGGTGCTGGCGCTGTGGTTTGCCGTCCTGGGGCTGGTCTGGCTAGGGCTACTCAGTGGCTTTCGCCTGCCGCGGCTGAAGGGCCGGGACGTGCTCTGGGGGCTGCTCCTCTTTGCCACGCTGACTGTTGCCTTTGGCCTGATGGCCGACCGGGTGTGGATTCACTGGCAGCTGGTGCCCGCGCGGTTAGCGCGCTGGCCGTTCCTGGCCGCGGCGGCCGTGCCGTGGCTGTTGGCGGCTGGTCTGGCCCAGGCCGGCGCGTCGCAGCCGCGACGGGCGGGCTGGTGGCTCTGGCAGACGGCCGTCATCGTTGCCGGGCTGGCGCTGGCTATTGTCGTCTATCCCGGCCTGGGCTTCGTCAGCCTGCTCATGCCCATCATCCCCGTCATCCTGCTGATCCTGAGTGTCGCCGGCGCGGCCTTTGACCGGCCGTGGAGCTTCGCCCTCGGCGGGGCACTCTTCTTTGGCTGGCTTCTGGTCGCCGTCTTCCCTCTGGCGTGATAGCATACGGTCATGCGCTACGTCGACAACAGCGACATCCACGACCCCCGGCTGAACCTGGCCTTTGAAGAGTATTTGCTGCGCCACGTGGACAGCGACGAGCCGCTGCTATTGTTCTACGTCAACGAGCCGTCGGTCATCATTGGTCGCAACCAGAACACGCTGGAGGAGATCGACCCCGACTACGTGAATAGTCACGGCATCCACGTCGTGCGGCGGCTGTCGGGCGGCGGCGCGGTTTACCACGACCTGGGCAACCTCAACTTCAGCATTGTCACCAACGGCAAGGAGCACCTCAACGACTTCGCCCGCTTCACTGAGCCGGTTGTGGCCGTGCTGCGTTCGTTGGGCGTGCCGGCCGAGTTGCGCGGCCGCAGCGATATTCTGGTGGAAGGGCGCAAAATCTCCGGCAATGCCCAGTACGCGACGACCAGGCGCATGTTCAGCCACGGCACGCTGCTCTTCGACACCGACCTGGGCGAGATGCTGCGGGCCATCAATCCGCGGCGGATGCAAATCGAGTCGAAGGCCGTCCAGTCGGTGCGCAGCGCCGTGGCCAACATCCGCGAGTTGCTGCCACGCGACATGACCCTGGCCGATCTGCGGGCGGTGCTGCTGCGCGGCATCTTCGGCGGCGCTGACATCCCTACCCTTGACCTGACCGGCGCGGACTGGCTGCGCATCGAGGACATCGCCGAGACGCGCTACCGGCTGTGGAGTTGGAACTACGGCCGCTCGCCGCAATTCAACGTCCAGAAGAATGCCCGCTTCCCGGCCGGCAAAGTCGATGCGCGTATCGACGTGGAGGACGGCCGCGTGCAGGCCATTCGCCTCTTTGGCGACTTCAGCGGCCAGCGCGACGTGTCCGAACTGGAGACCCACCTCGTCGGCGTGCCTTATGACCGCGAACGACTGAGCGCGGCGTTGGCCGACGTGAACCTCGATGACTACTTTGGTCGCATGGACGTGGCCACCCTGATCGATCTATTGTACTGATGAAACCCCGTTGGCCTGTTCTGGTCGGCATCCTTGTGGCCGCTGTTTTGTTGGTCGGCGCGGGTTACGTGCTGGCCAACTGGCGCGGCGCGGCAGCCCCGGCCGGGATCGAGATCGTTCCGCCGGCGGCCACAGCCACGCCCGCGCCACCGCCCACGCCGCTGCCAACGGCCACGCCCGGCCCCATGCGCGTCTATGTCAGCGGCGCGGTGGCCCGGCCGGCCGTCTACGCCCTGCCTCCCGGCAGCATCATTGATGACGCCGTGCGTGCCGCGGGTGGCTTCACCGCCAGCGCCGACCCGGTAGCCATCAATCTGGCCGCGCCGGTGGCCGAGGGGATGCAGATCTACGTGCCGACGCTGGCCGAGGACGCGCCCACGCCGCCGCCCGTCAGCGCCCCGGTGGCAACGACCGCTGCGGAGGGCGGCAGCCGCCTGGGCGGGGTGACAACCGCCGGGCTGATCAATATTAACCAGGCCACGGCGACGGAGTTGGAGATGCTGCCCGGCATCGGCCCGACAATGGCGGCCAACATCGTCGCCCATCGCGAGGCCAACGGCCCCTTCGCCACCATCGAGGCCATCATGGACGTGCCCGGCAT
>DAOSMQ010000363.1:0-3309 GCA_035372725.1 Promineifilum sp. (SeqCode) | reverse complement strand
TCGCCGGAGTGGCGCAGGTCGAGCGCGGCGGCGGTCATGGCGTGCCGTTGCGCCTCGACCAGAAGCCCGGCGATGGCCTCCCGGCCGCAGGCGGCATCGTCGCGCAGCGCCCGCGCGTCGAGGGCGACGATGGCCGCGGCCGTCTCGGCATCCAACTGCCGGGCCACAGCCCCGCTGTAGTAGTGGCTCAGGTCGGAACTGATGACGATGCGCGTGTCCGGGCCGCCCCATAGCCGCGCCAGCACGTCGGCGACCGCGCCGGCTTCGGCATCGCCGACGAGCAGCGGGATGATGGTGAAATCGGGGAAGAGTACTTGCAGGAAGGGCAGTTGCACTTCCAGGCAGTGCTCTGGCCGGTGGGCCAGGTTATCGATGCGGACGTGCGGGCTGGCCAGCGCCGCCTCGCGGCCGGCGGCGTCGATGGGCACGCGGCCGAGCGGCGTCTCGAAGGCGTCGGCGCTGCTGGTGGCCAGGCCGCGCAGGGGAGCGAAGTGGGCCGGGCCGACGAGGACGAAGCGCTGCACGGGGATGTCGCTGCACGCCAGTTGGATGTAGGCCGAGGCGGCGATGGGGCCGGAGTAGACGTAGCCGGCATGGGGGGCGATGATGGCCTTGACCAGCGGCGGGGCCAAGCAGTCGTCGGGGGCCTGGGCGGCGTTGAGGTACTGGCGCACGTCGGCCTCTAGCTGCTGGGGATCGGCGGGGTAGAAGCGCCCGGCCACGGCCGGCGGGCGCACACGTTCGTTGGACATAGTGGTCTCCTGCGACGACCGGGGTCTAGCGACCGGAGGGCAGGCGGGGCGTGCGGATGGCCACCGTACAATCGGCCGCTTCCAAGTCGTCTAGACATAGTATAATACAAATGTCCGATCTGTGTTGCCGGGGACGCTCCGATGGCCTGGGCCACGCCCCGGCGCGCCAAGAGAAATACGTATGACACCAACCATCAGCGGCACGCCAACGACCCACTGGCACCGGTTGGCCGACGGCCGGGTACAGTGTGACGTGTGCCCGCGGGCCTGCCGGCTCCACGACGGCCAGCGCGGGCTGTGCTTCGTGCGCGGCGCGGCCAACGGCGAGATCCTCCTGACCACCTACGGCCGCTCCAGCGGCTTCTGCGTCGATCCCATCGAGAAGAAGCCGCTCAACCACTTCCTGCCCGGCACGCCGATCCTGTCGTTCGGCACGGCCGGCTGCAACCTGGCCTGCAAGTTCTGCCAGAACTGGGACATCAGCAAGTCGCGCGAATGGGACACGCTGGCCGACCAGGCCGCGCCGGAGACCATCGCCGCGGCGGCCCGGCAGCTCGGCTGCCGTAGCGTGGCCTTTACTTATAACGATCCGGTCATTTTCATGGAATATGCCATGGACGTGGCCGACGCCTGCCATGAGTTGGGCATTAAGGCGGTCGCCGTCACCGCCGGCTACATCAACGCCGCCGCCCGGCGCGACTTCTTCGCCCACATGGACGCGGCCAACGTTGACCTGAAGGACTTCAGCGAGTCGTTCTACCGCGACATCTGCGCCGGCGAACTGGCCCCGGTGCTGGACACGCTGCGCTACCTGAAGCACGAGACGGCCGTCTGGTTTGAGCTGACGACGCTGCTCATCCCCGGCCTCAACGACAGTGACACTGAGTTGGACGCCATGACGCGCTGGGTGGCGACGGAGTTGGGGCCAGACGTGCCCATGCACTTCACCGCCTTCCACCCCGACTACAAGCTGCTCGACCGGCCGCCCACGCCACCGGCGACCCTGAGCCGAGCGCGGACGATTGCCCTGTCCAATGGCGTCCGCTACGCCTACACCGGCAACGTCCACGACGAAGCCGGCGGCAGCACCTTCTGCCACGCCTGCGGCGAGCGGCTCATCGGCCGCGACTGGTACACGCTGACGGCCTGGAACCTGACCGCCGACGGCCATTGCCGCCGCTGCGGGGCGGCCTGCGCGGGCGTGTTCGACGGCCCGCCCGGCCGCTGGGGGGCGCGGCGGCTGCCGGTGCGCCTGGGGGCATACGAAGAGTAGGAGGCTCACGCAAAGGCGCAAAGACGCAAAGAAAAGATTCTTCTTTGCGTCTTTGCGTCTTTGCGTGAGCTTTCTTTGCGTGAGCGCTTCATCGGTGCAATCGATGGTTCGATCTCCGACATGATCAAGAAGGCCAGTTGGCAACGCAACGCGCGGGCGGCGTGGCGCGATACCCTGGTGCTGCTGCGGCAGTTCGCCTGGCCGCTGCTGCTCTTCGTCGTCGTGCTGGTCGGCGGCGGGCTGCTCTACTACGCCCTGGCCGCCTACGCCGGGCAGCGGCTGGACGGGCCAATCGAGTCCATCTACGGCGTGCTGGAGATGATCTTCCTGCAACCGTTGGGCGAGTTCCCCGACGTCTGGTATCTGCAACTGTTCTATTTCGTCATGCCCATCGTCGGCATCGGCATCCTGGCCTTCGGGCTGGCCGACTTCGGGCGGCTGTTCTTCAATCGCCGCGCCCGGCGCAAGGAGTGGGAAATGGCTGTCGCCTCGACCTTTAGCAACCACGTCATCCTCGTCGGTCTGGGCCACCTGGGCTTCCGCGTCATGCAGGAATTGGTCGAGCGCGGGCAGGACGTGGTCGTCATCGAGCAGAACCCCAAGGCCAACCTGGCCGATGAGGCGCGGCGGCTGCGCGTGCCGGTCATTCAAGATGACGGGCAGCGGCAGGAGACGTTGATCGGCGCGGCCGTGGCCCGGGCGCGGGCCATCGTCCTCTGCACCCAGAACGACGTGCTGAACCTGCAAGTGGCTTTCATGGCCCGGCGGCTGAACCCCGACATCGAGGTCGTCATGCGCATCTTCGACGACGCCTTCGCCGAGGAGGTGGCGCGGCAGTTCGGCTACCGGGCCATGAGCGCCACGGGCATGGCCGCGCCGACCTTCGCCGCCGCGGCCACGGGCATGGACATTGCCCGGCCGATCACCATCGAGGGGCAGCCCTTCAGCCTGTGTAGCCTGACCGTCGGCCGCGGCTCGCGGCTGGATGGGTTGTCGGTCGGCGCGGTGGAGCGGGATTACGACGTCAGCGTCGTGCTGTTGCGGCGGGACGGCCACTCCGACCACCATCCGGCGGCCGAGCGCGCCCTGGCCGCGGGCGACGTGGTGGCGGTGTTGGGCGGGCCGGAACCCATCGGCCACATCGCCCGCGCCAACCATCTCTAGCGATGGATATTACCAACCCCGTCGTTATGCTCTCCGCTACCGTCTGGCACATCGTCGAAACCGGCCGGGCGGCGGACGTGGCCTTCTGTGGCCGGCCGTTGCGCGACCGCCGCGCCCATA